>JACPOH010000049.1 GCA_016185075.1 Aquabacterium sp.
CGTGCCGTCGTACACCGTGCCAGCTGTCCCTGCCGCGTCGCACGCCGCCTGAACCTTCACCACAACAACGCCAACCCGCATCGCAGGAGCCCGCCATGCACATCGTCGTCTGCATCAAACAGGTCCCGGACTCGGCTCAGATCCGCGTGCACCCGGTCACCAACACCATCATGCGCCAGGGTGTGCCGGCCATCGTCAACCCGTATGACCTGTTCTCGCTGGAAGAGGCCCTGCGCCTCAAGGACAAGTTCGGCGGCAAGGTCACCGTGATCTGCATGGGCCCACCCCAGGCTGAAGACGCCTTACGCAAGTGCGTGTCCTTTGGGGCCGATGACGCCGTGCTCGTGACCGACCGCGCCTTTGCCGGCGCCGACACACTGGCCACTTCCTACGCGCTGGCAGCGGCCATCCGCAAGCTCAACAGCGAACAGAAGGTGGACATGGTCTTCACCGGCAAGCAGACCATCGATGGCGACACCGCCCAGGTGGGCCCCGGCATCGCCAAACGCATGGGCCTGCAGTTGCTGACCTATGTGTCGCGCATCATCGAGACCGATCTCGAGGCGGGCACCATCACCGTGGAGCGCCGTGGTGAAGCGGGCGTGCAGATCCTCAAGACCGCCCTGCCCTGCCTGATCACGATGCTGGAGAACACCAACGAGATGCGCTTCGCCTCACTGCCGTCGATGATCCACGCCGCCGCCTACCAGGTGCGCAAGTGGAACAAGGATGACGCCGGCATCGAAGACATCAGCAAGATCGGCCTGAAGGGGTCACCCACGGTGGTAAGCCGCGTGTTCGGCCCCACCCCGCGCTCCGAGAAGGCCGAGATGATGAACGTCGAGACCTCCAGCCTGCGCGACATCTCGCTCAACCTGCTGCAGTCCATCTTCACCGTTCACCCCACGCTGGAGCAGGACCTCGTCGGCAAGTTCAGCGCCTGACGCACGCCCCTCTCATTCAAGCCCCGTCCACCACGCTGTCATCACCTACCCCGGAGCACCATCATGAGTGAAGCCAAACCAGCCTTGAAACCCGCCGGACGCGGCCGCAACCTGGAGTTGTCGGAGGAACTCAAGGCCTACAAAGGCGTGTGGGTGTTCATCGAGCACGAGCGTGGCCACGCGCACAGCGTGTCCTGGGAGCTGCTGGGCGAAGGGCGCAAGCTGGCCGACCAGCTGGGCTCGCCCTTGTGCGGCGTGGTGCTGGGTGGCCCCGACGAAGACCTCGACGCGTTCGCCAAAGAGGCTCACACCTTCGGTGCCGACCACGTCTACATCATGCGTGACACCGTGCTCAAGGGCTACCGCAACGAGCCCTTCACCAAGGGCCTCACGGATCTGGTCAACAAGTACAAGCCCGAGATCGTGCTGCTGGGCGCCACCAGCCAGGGACGCGATCTGGCTGGCTCCGTGGCCACCACCTTGCTCACGGGCCTGACGGCCGACTGCACGGAGTTGGCCATCGACCCCAACACCCGCGCGCTGGCTGCCACACGCCCGACCTTTGGCGGCTCGCTGCTGTGCACCATCATGACCCTGGCTTACCGACCACAGATGGCGACCGTGCGCCCCCGCGTGATGGCGATGCCCCGTGCCGATGCCAGCCGCACCGGCACCACCAGCGAAG
>JACPOH010000050.1 GCA_016185075.1 Aquabacterium sp.
ATGTTCTTGAACTGGCCGGAAGCCAGGAAGGCCTGTGCGATCTGGGTGGCTCGGGTCCAGCTGCCGCAGGCTTCGGTTACGTCGAAGCATTGCGTCTTGTGCATGCCCATGGCCTTGGCCACGAAGAAGGCCATCGCCGGTTCGATCACGCGCTTGTCCACGCTCGCATGGATCAGCAGATCGATGTCGTCCTTCTCCAGGCCGGCCTGTGCCAGTGCTTGGTTGATGGCGCGTTCGGTGTAGGTGAAGGCCTGCTCGCCTTCGGCCAGCCAATGGCGGTTGACCGAGCCGATGTAGTTCAAATAGAACTCGATGGTCTGCAACGCGGCGTTGAGGTCACCCTGAAAACCTTCACGGCTTTGGTCGGCCACGATCTGCAGCATGTCGGTGTTGGAGACAGTGCGCTCAGGGTATGCAAAGGCGACGCCGGCGATGTGCATGGGGTACTTCCGTTCAGGTTGGGCAATAGGGGGTCCGGACGGGTTTTGCTGGTGCGCCTTGGCGCGTTTCGGTGCGTTCCGGAACAACGATTGCATGAAGTCTGTCAGATAGGCGTTGTCGCGGGATATCCCTCAAGTGAGCGTCATATCGATTCGAAAGCAAACGAAAAACGATTCGCAATGGTTCGTAACGGTTCGTTTGTGAAGCGTTTTTGAGTCGTTTCTGACCCGAGCGGAAACCATGAATTGATGCACAAGTGCACAGAAATAGCGGTTTTGAGCCCATTTGACGGCTGGCAGCACACCTGCACGAACGGCAGCGAAGTTCGTTTTGGCCTGACACGGTTCGTTTGAAGCGCCGCTTCGCACCCCATGAACGAAGGGGGCTTTCAAAGGTGTATCTGTTATGGATGTTATGGTTCGGCCCGGCCATCCAGCAGATGGCATCCAAGGACCCATGAGTACCGAGCCCCGCATCATTCCCATCCAGCCAGTGAGCACCTTGCCGCAACACGGCGCGCTGTTCGAAGCTCACAAGAAGGTGCAAGCCCGCGCCATCAAGGGGTGGTTCACCAATTGGCGCTGGGGCATGGTCTGGCTCACCCAGAGCGTGTTTTACGGCTTGCCTTGGCTGACCTGGCACGGGCGCCCCGCCATGCTGTTTGACCTCAACAGCCGGCGTTTCTACATTTTTGACCTGGTCCTGTACCCGCAGGACTTCATCTACCTGGCCGCCTTGCTGGTGCTCAGCGCATTGGCGCTGTTCTTCTTCACGGCGGTCGCCGGGCGCTTGTGGTGCGGCTTTGCCTGCCCGCAAACGGTGTACACCGAAATCTTCATGTGGATCGAGCAGCGTATCGAGGGCGATCGCCTGGCTCGCATTCGCCTGGATGCTGCGCCCTGGTCAGGCCACAAGCTGCTCAAGCGTGGCGGCAAGCACATGACCTGGGGCGTGGTCAGTCTCTGGACCGGACTGACCTTTGTGGGCTACTTCACGCCGATCCGGTCTCTGCTGGGCTCGATTGCGGGACTCAGCGTTGGGCCCTGGGAGCTGTTCTGGAGCCTGTTCTACGCCATGGCCACCTACGGCAATGCCGGTTTCCTGCGCGAGCAGGTCTGCAAGTACATGTGCCCGTATGCGCGCTTCCAGAGCGTGATGCTCGATGGCGATTCCCTGATCGTGGGCTATGACGCCGCGCGGGGCGAGGCACGCGGCTCTCGCTCGAAATCCGCTGACCGTGCCAAGCTGGGCCTGGGCGATTGCGTCGATTGCACGCTGTGTGTGCAGGTCTGTCCCGTGGGCATCGACATCCGCAACGGTTTCCAGATGGAGTGCATCGGTTGCGGGGCCTGCATCGATGCCTGCGATTCGGTGATGGACAAGATGAAGTACCCGCGCGGGCTCATCCGGTTCTCCACGCAGAATGGCCTGGATCAAGGCTGGGGCCGATCCGTCCTGCTCAAGCGGGTGCTGCGCTGGCGTACCGCGATCTATGGCGGCGCGCTGTTGATTGGCGCCAGCGCCTTCGCCTTCAACCTGATGACGCGGGCGCCGTTTCGCGTGGACATCATCCGGGACCGCGGCGTGATGGCGCGCATGGTCGACGACGGCGCCATCGAAAACGTCTACCGCGTGCACATCATGAACGCGACCGAGCGGCCACAGCGCTACCGTGTCGATGTGTCAGCCGAACACGGCGTCTACGGCATGAAGGTGGACAACGCCCAGACCATTGCCCTGGCGCCCTCAGAGAACCGCGACGTCAGTGTGCGCATCCGCTTGGATGCCCACGTGGCCGCGAACCTGGTCGGGCAGATCGTGCCCATCAACATGGGCATCGAGCAGCTGGGAGCTTATGGCGAGGCCGTGAGGGTGATCGAGAAAAGCACCTTCGTCGTGCCCCGCTGAAGCGCGCCTCACAGGTTGTTGAGGAAGCGCTGATACAGCTCGGCGGTCATGGACGGGTTCTCCACCATGGGCATGTGGCCGATGCCATCAAGCACATGCACCTTGGCTTGCGGCAAACCCGCCTGCCACACGGGCACGCTGGACACATCGATGAGGCGATCTTCCTTGCCCCACATCAGCATGACCGGCGTCTTGACCTCGCGAATGCGCACGGGCAGATCGGTTTCCTTGTGCGAATCGCTGAAGATCTGCGTCAGTTGATCCCGCCGGGCGATGTAGTTGTCGGCCACGGCATCCAGCACGTAGCGCGGCATGAAGGGGGGGGAGGCCATCGTCATCGGGTAGAAGCGGTAGAAGCCCTCACGCGAATCGAACACGAAAGGGTTCTGGCCCTTGCTCAGCATCACCCCCATCTCGCTGGGGTGGGGCGAGGGCAGGCCAGCCGGGTCAACCAGGCCCGCTGACAAGGTGCGATCGGGGTAGCTCACCGCGAACTGCGCCGTGATGAACCCGCCCATCGAGTTGCCGATGATGTGTGCCTGCTTGATCTTGAGCTGGTCCATCAGCACCGCGATGCGGCGCGTCTGGGCGTCAATCGAGTAGCTCCACTCGGGCTTGAAACCCGTCTCGCCGTGCCCGGGCAGGTCAGGGATGATGACCTGGTACTGGCCGCTGAAATGCCTGGCGAAACGCGCCCAGACATCCTTGTCGGCGCTGAAGCCGTGGATCATCACGATGGCAGGCCCGCTGCCCGTCGAGCGGTACAGCGTCATGGGGATGCCTTCTACCGTGACCACCTCCTTGTGCAAGCCGTACAGGCGTGATTCGATGGACGCGGTCAGGTCATACGTCAGTTGTCCGACGGCAGGGTAGGTCAGGTAGGACCAGCCCAGGGCAAGTGTGGCCAAAGCAGCGGCCACAACGGTCTTCTTCTTGAGTGCCATGGTGATAGGTGTGAAACAGAAAAATCAGCGCAGGTTTTGATACAGGGCGGGGTCGCAAGACTGCTTGAGTTCGCGCCAGATGATGGTGTTGAGCCAGCGCTGCGGGACGAGGTTGGCGCCCAGCCAGGCACGCAGGGCGCCGCGCCCATACACGATGCGCACCCGCCCGCGGCCGATGCCCCGGATCACGTGTTCCACGATGTCTTCTGGTGGCGTGGTGAGGTAACGTTTGGCAAACGCCTTGCCCTGATCCTTGCGCACGATGTTGGTGGCGATGCCACCTGGGTGAACCAGGTGCACGCTGATGGGGCTGTCATGCAACTCCATCATCAAGCTTTCCGTGAAGCCTCGCACGGCGAATTTGCTGGCGCAGTAATCGGACTGAGACGGCGCGCCCATCAGGCCCATGATGCTCGACACGTTGACGATCGCACCCTCTTTGCGAGCCATCATCTGCGGCAGGAAGGCCTTGGTACCGTTTACCACGCCAAAGTAGTTGATGCGCATGACGCGTTCGTAATCGGCGTCCGGGGTCAACCACGTCGGTAACGAAGAAGCTTCGATCCCGGCGTTGTTGATCACCACGTGCGCGCCACCCATCTCCCGCTGAACCTCGTCGGCAAAGGCGTACATGGCAGCCCGGTCCGACACGTCGAATGCCTTGGCGAGAACGCGCGGTGTGCTGCCCGATGGCAGCAGGGCCACGGTGGCCTCCAGCGCCTTCTGGTCATAGTCATTGAGCGCCAGTCTGGCACCACGACGGGCAAAGGCCATGGCGTAGGCGCGGCCCATGCCTGACCCTGCGCCCGTGATCACGACAACCTTGTCTTTGAAATCTTTCATGGCCTGCCTCGGTTGGGATGTGGGGATGAAGGTGGCGTGTGGCGTCAGCCCGCGAGCAGCTTGCGCGCAAGCCATGCCGACGTGGGTTGATACCAGGAGCCGACCAGACGGACCATGAGATCCAGCAGCTTGGCGTCCGGGCCGACCAGCACGCGGCGCTGGTTGCGTTCCACGGCGCGCAGGATCTGCAAGGCTGCGCTTTCAGCGGTGGTCACATTCAGCATCTTGTCGAAGCGCGAACGTGCGGCTTCGGCATCGCCGCCGGACTTGGCGCCCACGCTCTCATCCATCTTGGCCGCGCGGGCAATGTTGGTGCGGATGCCGCCCGGGTGCACGCAGGTGGCACTCACACCGCAGTTCTCGATGTCCAGTTCCTGGCGCAAGGCTTCTGTGAAGCCGCGCACAGCGAACTTGGATGCGTTATAGGTGCCCTGGGTGGGCGAGGCCAGCAGGCCGAACAGGCTGGAGGTGTTGATGACATGGCCTTCGCCCGACTTCTTGAGGTGGGGCAGGAAGGCCTGCGTTCCCCAGACCACGCCCCAGAAGTTGATGCCCATGATCCACTGGAAGTCTTCGGGCTTCACGGTCTCGATGAAGGCGCCCAGCGCCACACCGGCGTTGTTGAAGATCAGGTTG
Organism: Aquabacterium sp.; assembly: GCA_016185075.1. Taxonomy (GTDB): domain Bacteria; phylum Pseudomonadota; class Gammaproteobacteria; order Burkholderiales; family Burkholderiaceae_C; genus Aquabacterium. Next base: position 4,773 of record JACPOH010000050.1, read on the forward strand.
ACCTTGCCATGATCCCGCACCACCTGGTCGGCCCAGGCGTTCATGGCCTCACGGTCGGCCACGTTCAGTTTGGCAGTGGTGACCTTCACGCCGAGTTTGCCCGCCATCTGCGCGGTTTCAGCCAAGCCGGCTTCGTTCACATCGCTCAGGGCCAGGTGGCAGCCGCGGCGCGCCAGTTCCAGCGCCAGCGTGCGGCCCATGCCGGAGGCGGCCCCCGTGATGGCGGCCACCTTGTTCTTGAAGTTCTTCATGAAGCCTGTCTCCTCGTTGTGATGGTCTGATCAGGTGAACAGATGGTGTGCCGGTTTGAAAGCCTGGCACATGCGGCGGAAGGTGAAGCTGAAGCCGGGGAACATGGCGATCACATGGCCGCTCTTGCTCTGGTACCAGCTGTGGCAGCCGCCCGATTGCCACACGGTCTGCTTCATCTCGCGGTGGATCATGCTGGTGTAGTCGTTCTCGGCCTCGGCCTTCACTTCGATCGCCTTGCCCTGACGCGCCTGCACCGCCTTGATGGCCCGCATGATGTACTCCATCTGGGCTTCGATCACGAAGATGGCCGAGGTGTGGCCGATGCCGGTGTTGGGGCCCGTCACCACGAACAGGTTGGGGAACCCAGGCATGGTCGTGCCCAGGTAGGCGCGGGGGAATTCCTTCCACACATCGCCCACCGACTTGCCGCCCTTGCCGATCACGGGGTAGGAGATCACGCCGTCGGTGGCGTCATAGCCGGTGGAGTAGATGATCAGATCCAGATCGACCTGCTTGCCTTGCCTGGTCAGGATGCCGCGCTCGTTGATCTCGGCGATGCCATCGTCCTTGGTGTGCAGCGACACGTTCGGACGTGCGAGGGCAGGGTAGAGCGTGCTCGACAGGATGATGCGCTTGCACCCGATGGTGTAGTCTGGCGTCACGGCGGCCTGCAGTTTCGGGTCCTTCAACTGGCGCTTGATGTTCTTGAGCGCCGCCTTCTGGGCCACCATGTTGAGCATGGTCTTGGAGTATTTGAAGCCGATCACGCGGCTTTCCAGCGACCAGTAGATGATGGTGCGCAGTGCCTTGTAGATCAGCTTGGAGCCCAGCAGCGAGCGTTCGAAGTCCGAGAACACGCGGTCAGGGCGAGGCAGCACCCAGTGGGGCGTACGCTGGAACACGTGCAGATGGCCCACGTCAGGCGCAATCGCCGGGATCACCTGTGCGGCCGAGGCGCCGCTGCCGATGATGGCCACGCGCTTGCCCTTGTAGTCGTAGTCGTGATCCCACGAGTTCGTGTGGAAGCTGTGGCCCTTGAAGCTGTCGCGCCCCTTGAAGTTGGGGATCACCGGCGTGCTCAGAGGGCCGGACGCATTGATCAGGAACTTGGCCTGGAAGCTGCCGGCGCCATCGGTATGGATCTGCCAGACCTGCTGGGCCTCATCCCACTGCACCTTGTTCACATTGGCGTTGAGGCGCACTTTCTCTTCGAGCTTGTGCTTGGCGATCACGTGCTTGGTGTACTCCACCAGTTCGTGCTGTTCGGCAAACATCTGCGACCACTTGTAGGGCTCGAACGAGAGCGAGTACAGCGGCGATTGCACATCCACCGCGGCGCCGGGGTAGCTGTTCTGGCTCCAGGTGCCGCCAATCCAGGCGCGGCGCTCCAGCATCAGGAAGTCGGTGATACCCATCTTCTTGAGGTTGATCGCCGCAGCCTGGCCGCCAAAGCCACTGCCGATGATGATTGCGGTGTAGGTCTGCATGATGTCGCAGGTACGTGTTGGATTTGGTAAGTGATGATGCTTGTCGTCAGTTTACAAGTGATGATGATTGTCGTCAAATACGGACATGACGAAAACGGTGACGACTGACGACAAAAGGGGCCGCATTTACGGGGGGGAGAACCTGGAGGAGCGCCGTGCACGGCGTCGCCAACAGTTTCTGGACGCGGGCTTGCAGGTTTTTGGCACCGTGGGCTACCGGGCGGCGACGGTGCGTACCTTGTGCAAGCAGGCCGAGCTGACCGATCGCTACTTCTACGAGTCGTTCGACACCACGGAAGACCTGTTGATGGGGGTGTATCGCCGGGAATGCGATGTGCTCGAGTCGTGCGTGATCCAGGCCTTGGCCACGGTGGGCGAGGGTGGTGAGCTCATGAGCGCCATTGAGGCCGGGCTGGACGCCGTGTTCACGCATGTCTCCGACCCCCGCGTGGCGCGTGTCATCTGGATCGAGGTCATGGGGGTCAGCCCGCGGGTCGACAAGATGTACAACGACACCATGGACGGCTTTGGCAACTTGGTGATGGCGGTGGCCCGCCAGCGCTACAAGAACCTGGGCACCGAAGACCAGGACGAGATCCGGATGGTGGGGCTGGCGCTGGCTGGTGCCGTGAGCCAGTGCGTGCTGCACTGGTTGCTGGGTGGCTACCGAGAAAGCAAGGCCAGCATGGTGTCGGCTACTTCCCGGGTGTTCCGCGGCCTGATGAGCACCCTGCCCAGGCAGCCTTGAGGGCTGCAGAAAAGAAAACGCCTCAAACATGACTGCTTGAGGCGTTTGTTGTTTTGGCTCCCCGACCTGGGCTCGAACCAGGGACCTACGGATTAACAGTCCGGCGCTCTACCGACTGAGCTATCGGGGATCAATGAATGTCGGGCTTTGCAAATCGGCAAGCAAAGCCGTCTTGAATTTTTGGCTCCCCGACCTGGGCTCGAACCAGGGACCTACGGATTAACAGTCCGGCGCTCTACCGACTGAGCTATCGGGGAACAGTTTCTGCCCTTACTTTCGTCAGGGGCATCAGCTGAGAACGCGACTATAGCATGCTTTTACAAGTTGCCCGGCCGCGTTGTGTGTTTTCGTCAGCAGTCCGCCGCCATCAGAAGTCGATCTGGGCCGACAAGGTCACGGTGCGTTGCGCCATGGGGAAGACGTAGATCGCGCCAAACGGGTTGGGGGATTCGCGCCAGGCACGGTTGTCCAGCAGGTTCATCACGCCGGCCCGCCAGGTGATGGATTGCCCGCTAAGCAACTGTGTGGCGCGCAGGGCCAGGTCCACGCGGGTCCAGTCAGGCAGGCGGATGGTGTTTTCGGGGTCCACCCATCGGCTGCCTTCGTGCACCACGTCAGCCTGCAGGGTCACGGGCAGGGTGCCGGACCAGGTGTAGGCCGTCGACAGCTTGGCCGTGCGCTTGGGTACGTTGACGGGTGACTTGCCGTTGAGGAAGTCCTGAGCGCTGTTGTGGCGTGCGGCGTCCAGCAGCATGGCGCTGCCGGCCAGGCTCCAGGCGCCCAGGCGGCCCTGCCAGTAGCCTTCCAGGCCTTGGTGGGTGGATTGGCCGTCCAGCATGTAGGTGGCGTTGATGATGTCCGCTTCAGGCTTGTGGATGTGGAACCAGTTCACACCCCATTGCTGCGCGAGCTTGTTGACGCTGTAGAGCCCCTTCACGCCCAGCTCGACTTGCCGGCTTTTCATGGTCGGCAGGATCTGCCCTGGGTTGTTGTAGCCCAGACCGTAGGGCGCCGATTTCAGCTCGACGCCTTCGCCCCAGCTGGCGTAGGCACGTGTTTGAGGCGCAAAGGTGTAGGCCAGTGCCAGCCAGGGCGTGGTCAGGGACCGGTCGTCGGATTGCGGCAGCTCTGCGCCGCCTGTGGGTTCGCTGGCGCGGTGCAATTGCGTGTGGCGAACGCCAATCCACGCTTGCCAGTCGGCAGACAGTGTCAAGGCGTCTTGCAGGGTCCACTCGGTGCTCTGCTCGTGGCGGTCTGACACCTGCGTGGTGAGCGCGGCATCGGGCGCGAGGGGCGCGTAGGGGTCGGCGAGGTTGTTGGTCCCGACCCAGTTGTAGGCCTGGGTGGACACATCGGTTCTGTGCACGGAGCGCAGGACGCTCATGCCGATTTCATGCTTGACCGAGCCCGTTTGCACCGTACCCTGGAGCTGTGCGAGCAGCGAGCGTGTCAGACGCAACTCGTCGTCCGAACGGTAGTCGTACAAGTCGAAGTTGCCATTGGCGCAGTAGACGTACAGGCCCTTGCTGCCATGGGCGCATCCCCCGAATGGGAAAGCCGCGCGGTCATTGGACTTGAGCCGTTGCTCACCCACGGTCACCGTGCTCTTCCAGCCTTGCCCCCAGTCGCTGCGCAGGCGGATGCTGCCCGTGTTGCCCTCGAACTGCACGGGTTGGGTCCAGGGTTGGTTGTTCAGGTTGAGGTTGGGGTCGATGTCGTGCGCCGAGGGCAACTGGTCGCCCAGAAGGCTGAACCCTGGCACGCTCGGCTGGCTCCTGTAGCTGTGCTCGAACTCGGCCTCGATGGTGTGGGCGGCATTGAGCCGATGGTCGACAGCCAGGGCCAGCAGTTGCCGGTGGCCTTTGGTGTTGTCCACGTGGGTGGCCAGGCGTTCGGCTGCCGCGTTGAGCCGCACGCCCCATTCCTGGCGCTCACCGGTGCGTTCGCTCAGGTCCACACTGGCCAGCATGTCGCCCGCGTCATCCACAGAGAAGGTGGCGGTGCGCACACGGGTGTCAGGTCGCTTGACAAGCAGGTTCACCAGGCCACCGGGTGCGCTCACGCCAGCCTGCATGCCGCTGGTGCCCTTGAGCAGTTCCACGGCGGCCTTGTTGTCCAGTGGCAGCCTTGTCTCGGCGTTGATGGGCAGGCCCTCGCGGCGGTAGTTGTAGGCGTTGTCCAGTGTGAAGCCGCGGATGGTCAGGTAGTCCCAGTAGCCCACCGTGTTGTACGAGTCCGTGGTACTGGCATCCAGCTTGGTCAGGTCGGCCAGGCGCGTCGCCTGGGCGTTGCGCAGCGTGGTTTCCCCAAAGCTTTGAGCCTGCACGGGTTGTTGCCATGCGGGGCCATCACCCAGGCCGGCGATGCCGGCGCGCGCTTGCCGGGGGCCTTGCGCCGTGACGTTGACGCTGGGCAGGCTGTCTGCGCTTGTGCCTTCGCTTTGCGCGTGGCTGGCGGCACTGCTGATCAGGCCAATGATGGCCAGCCCCAGCGAGGACAGGCGGTAGGGGGCCTTGCGAAGAACGGCGGTGGTGTAAGGCTTGTGCATTGACTGCTCCGGCACGAAACGAGTTGGGATCGTCTCGTGGTGGGCAGGCACGCTGGCGGACGCAGCCTGGCGGCTTGTCCGGTGCGCATCGTTGCTTCCCTACGCGAGAACGACCTCGGTCAGGTTCAAAGGGTCTTTCTCAGCGAAGCGCACCCGGCATCAGATGGCTTCGCACCCCTAGCGATGGCTGGATTCTAGCGGTTGCTCACCTGGCCACGCCCAGACGCTGGTGCAGCAGCGGGCTGGTGGTGGTGTAGAGCAGGTGCTGGGGGGCTTCCGGGTGCAGCATGGCGGCGGCATGGTGTGCCGCCAGCGTGGCCTCGTGAAAGCCGCACAGCAGCAGGCGCTTCTTGCCCGGGTAGGTGTTGATGTCGCCCACAGCGTGGATGCCGGGGATGCTGCTTTCGAAGCTCGCGGTGGACACGGCTACCTGCTTGCGCTCGAGCGGCAGGCCCCAGGTGGTCAGGGGGCCGAGCTTGGGGCTCAGCCCTTGACGCACCAGCAGATGATCCAGGGGCTGCGTGCGAGTCTGCCCATCGGCCCCCAGGATCTGCAGCGCCGTGACTTGATGGTCTTCGACCTGGGCGGCCACGGGCATGCCCACGATCAACTCGATCTGGCCCGAGTTGATCAGCGCGCGAACCTGCTCGTCCAGCTCGTCGTCGGCCTGGAACTGGTCTCGGCGGTGCAGCAGGCTCAAGCGGGCAGGGCGCTGCGCGGGTTCAGGGTGCCGTGCCATGTCCAGTGCGGCGGACAAGGCTTCGTCGCCGCCACCATGGATGACCAGGTGCCGACCGGCCCAAGGCAGGGGCGCATCAGCCTGTTCGGGCAAGAAGTAGTGCAGGTTGCGGGCGTTGTCCACGCCGGGCAGATTCAGGCCTCGTGGCACGAAGGCACCCGCGCCCGCCGCAATGAACACCGCGCGGGCTTGGGCCTGCAGGCCTTTGTCGGTCTTGATCTCGAAGCCACCCTCGGGCAGGACGCGCAACTCGGACACCATGTGCCCCAGATGCAGGTTGCGAGGGTGGGCACCAGGCGCATCAGTCGGCATGAAAGGCGCTGCCTGGGCCAGCAGTTGCTGCGTCAGTTCACGCCCCGTGCACACCGGCACACCGGGGATGTCGTAGATGGGTTTGTCGGGGTACAGGGCGGTGCACTGCCCCCCGGCGTGCGGCAAGACGTCGATGATCTCGGCCTTGAGGCCCAACAAACCCAGCTGGAAGACCTGGAACAGGCCAACCGGGCCGGCGCCGATGACCAGGGCATCGGTGTGGATCATCGCGCGTGCCGCATGAAGCGCCAGCGATCAGCGGATCAGCTGATCCAGCTTGCCGGTCTTGTCCTTCCACTCCTCGGCATCAGGCAGCGGCTCCTTGCGCTTGGTGATGCTGGGCCAGGACTTGGCCAGGTCGGCGTTGATCTGGATGTACTGCTGCTGGTTGCCGGGCACGTCTTCTTCGGGGACGATGGCGTTGACCGGGCACTCGGGGATACAGACCGCGCAGTCAATGCACTCATCGGGGTCGATGACCAGGAAATTGGGGCCTTCGCGGAAGCAGTCCACCGGGCACACGTCCACACAGTCCGTGTATTTGCAGCGGATGCAGGCTTCGGTGACGACGTGGGTCATGTCAAATCTCTTGAGTCGGTTGAAGATGAATAGGGCGAGATTCTACGGGCTGGGCTTGCACTTCAGCCTTTCGCAGGGTCTCTTGCTTCGCCACAAAGGGCGATGTGGGTCAAAGGTTGGTCAGGAAGGTCCGTGGCACCCGCGCCCACGATGACCAGGGTCGGCCGCCCGGCGTGAACCGAACTGGCATCGCCCAGTGTGCCGACGGTGTGCAGGGTGTGGCGCATATCCGGCCAGCCGGCGCGCGACACCACGCTCACCGTGGTGTCAGCAGGCCAGCCCGCATCCAGCAAGCCCTTGGACAGCGGGGCCAGCTGGCGCCCGGCCATGTAGAACACTTCCGTGTCGGCGCGCTGACCGGGGCCCATGCCGCATTGCAGATCACCGGTACGCGTCATGGCGGTGGTGAAGCTGACGCTGCGGCCCGTGCCTCGGCGGGTCAGGGGGCGCTTGGTGGCGGCGGCAGCGGCCAGAGCCGAGGTGACACCGGGCACCACCTCGCAGTCGATGCCCGCTTCGACGAGAACGTGTAGCTCTTCTTCCAGCCGGCCGAACAGGCTGGGGTCACCGCCCTTGAGCCGAACCACCAGGCCGCGCTCGCCGTGGATGGCGCCGATGGCCAACGATTGTTCGACCAGCAGCTGGTTGATGCGCGTTTGCCCGTTGAAGTCGCTGCCTTCCTTGCCGGAGAAGCCGCGCTTGCCCACGTCGATCCAGTCTGCCTGCGGGGCCAGTTCACGCAGGCTCGCGTCCGCCAGGGCATCAAACAGCACCACGTGCGCTTGCGCCAGTAGGCGGCTGCCGCGCACGGTGATCAGATCGGCCTCGCCGGGGCCGGCCCCGATGAAGACAACCTTGGCTGAGACGAGCGAGCAGGGCTGGGTCACGATGATCTCGACTTGGGCAGTGAAAGACCGCAGTATCAGGCCGCCTTGACCAGCAGCGCACCGCTGGTGCGGTTGGTTGTGGGGTCCACCACAATCAGGGCGCCGCCAACGCGGTTGTCCAGGTAGGGCTCCACCGGCAGGGGCTGTTGCGTCTGGATCTGCACGCGGCCGATTTCGTTGACAGCCAGCTCGCCGGCGTCACGGTCTTCCAGCGTGTGGATGTCCAGGCGGTTGTCGATCGAGGTGATGCGTGCCTGCACCCAACGGTTGCCATGGCGGACCCAGTACTTGCGGCCGACCACTGCGGGTTCGGTATCCAGCCAGGCCAGGGTGGCGGTGAAGCTGTCCGTGGGCTTGATGCTGCCGGGCGAATGGATCCAGTCGCCGCGCGAGATATCGACCTGGCGGTCCAGCACGATGCCGGCCGACTGGCCTGCTTCGCACGAATCCACCACCAGCGCCGCATGACGCACTTCGGCCACGATGGCGGTTTCGCCGCTCGGGAAAATCTGCACTTCGTCGCCGGCCTTGACCGCGCCGTGGGCAATGCGGCCCCAGAAAGCACGATACTGGTGGCCCGTACCCGAAGCCGAGGCTTCGCCTTCGCCCACGCTGTCGCGCGTCACGTACTGCACGGGATGCAGCAGGGCGCCGTCGTGGCGCTCGTCGCTCGGGGGCAGGGCTTCCAGCACCTGCAGCAGCGTCGGGCCCTGGTACCAAGGCCAGTTGGCGCTCGGGGTGGTCACGTTGTCGCCACGCAGGGCCGACACGGGGATCACGCCCTTGCTGTCGATGCCGGCCTGGGCCGCGAAGGCTTCCAGCGAGGCCTTGACGTTGTTGAAGGCGGTTTCCGTGTCCTGCTCGATGGCGTCCAGCTTGTTGATGGCGAACACGATGTTGGGCACGCGCAGCAGGTGGGCCAGCAGGCTGTGGCGGCGGGTCTGGGCCAGCAGGGGCACAGGCGATGCCTTCCAGTCGATCTTGGTGATGTCGACCAGCACCACGGCCGCGTCAGAACCGGCGGCAGCCGTCACCATGTTGCGGGTGTACTGCTCGTGGCCGGGGGCGTCGGCAATGATGAACTTGCGCGTCTTGGTGGCGAAGTAGCGGTAGGCCACGTCGATGGTGATGCCTTGTTCGCGTTCGGCCTCCAGGCCGTCGGTCAGCAGCGACAGGTCGATCGGGGCACCGGCGGCGCGCTTTTCCAGCGCATCCAGCTGGTCGGCCAGAATGGCGCGGCTGTCGAACAGCAGGCGGCCGATCAGGGTGCTCTTGCCGTCGTCCACGCTGCCGGCAGTCAGGAAGCGCAGGGCCTTGTGGGCGAGCTCTTCGCGAGCTTCGTTATGGGTCACGGTAGTCATCAGAAATAGCCTTCCTTCTTGCGGCGCTCCATCGACGCTTCGGACGTGCGGTCGTCCATGCGGGTCGCGCCACGTTCGCTCACGGTCACGTGCAGGGTTTCGGCGACGATGTCAGCCGGGCTGGCTGCGTCGGATTCCACCGGGCAGGTGCAGGTCATGTCGCCCACGGTGCGGAAGCGCACGTCCACGGTCTCGATGGTTTCGCCTTCCAGCGCGGGCGTGACCTCGGTCAGCGGCACCAGCAGCCCCTTGCGACGCATGATCTGGCGCGGGTGCTTGTAGTAGATGTTGGGCAGCGGGATGTTCTCGCGGGCGATGTAGAGCCACACGTCCAGCTCCGTCCAGTTCGAGATGGGGAAGGCGCGGAAGTGTTCGCCCGGCTTGATGCGGGTGTTGAACAGGTTCCACAGCTCAGGGCGCTGTTCCTTGGGCTGCCATTGGCCGAAGCTGTCGCGGTGCGAGAAGATGCGCTCCTTGGCGCGGGCCTTCTCTTCGTCACGGCGGGCGCCGCCGATCAGACAGTCGAAGCGGTTGTCTTCGATGGCTTCCAGCAAGGTCACCGTCTGGTGGCCGTTGCGAGACTCCAGCGGGTGAGCCAGGCGCACGGTGCCACGCTTGATGGAGTCTTCCA
>JACPOH010000051.1 GCA_016185075.1 Aquabacterium sp.
CATCAACCTGTGCGCGCTGGAGGGCGAGCAGTTCGGTCAACCCATGATCGTGCGCGGCTCATTGGAGCGCCTCACGCCCGTGTTGATGACAGCCCTGGTGGCGGCGTTCGCGCTGGTGCCGCTGCTGATGTCGGCCAACGCACCCGGCAAAGAGGTGCTGCACCCTGTGGCTGTGGTGATCTTTGGCGGGCTGATCAGCTCGACGGTGCTGGACACCGTGCTCACCCCCTTGATGTTTTGGCTCTGGGGGCGCAAACCCCTGGCGCACCTGCTGAGCGCCCACTCGGGCGAAAGCTATTGACCGCGTTGACGACAACGCAATTTTGACCAAGCAAGAGAAAAGGATATTCACCATGAAAGCGATCAAAACCCTTGCCCTGGCTGCGAGCCTGACCTTGGGTGTTCTGCTGGCGCCGCTGGCCCATGCACACAGCGAGCACGACTTGGACATGATGACGGCACCCCATGGCGGCCAGTTGCGCATGGCAGGCGCCAGCCACTACGAGCTGGTGCTCGTCAAAGACAGCAAGGCCGCCAAGGACAACGCCATCGCAGTCTATGTGACGGACCACGCCGGCACGAAGATCCCGACAGCCGGGGCATCCGCTTCGATCACTTTGCTGTCAGGCAAAACCAAAGTCAGCGCCGCGCTGGTGCCCGATGGCGACAACAAGCTGACGGGGCACGCGGTTTATGCATCGGCGTCAGATTTGAAGGCCGTGGTGAAGGTCAAGCTGGCGGGACAAGACGAACAGCAGGCGCGTTTCACGCCCTTGGCGCCTCACAGCGACGGCCATGAGGATCACAAGCATTGATGTGGATCAAGGTTTGAGCATCATGTCCGCGTAGGCGCCGCAACATGACGGAATCGTAATGTTGCGGTAATCCACCGGACAGTGCCACAGCCTAAGCTGATGTCAACCACCCCATGCATGTGGTGAAACCCACGGATCGATACGGATCCACATTTGGCAAGCTGACGAACAAGGAGCATGACATGCACACCCCCACCAAACTGATTTCCACTCTGATGCTGGCTTTGGCTGCCGTTGGCAGCGCATCGGCCCAAACCAAGGAAGAGGACCACAAA
>JACPOH010000052.1 GCA_016185075.1 Aquabacterium sp.
GACATGATCCTTTCCAAAGCGCGAGAGCAAACGCGCTCTTGCCTCGTGAAGGCGTTTCCTGGCTTTTTCATGCTGGCCGGAATCATCGAGAAGCCAAGCTTGAATCATGTCAAAGCCGCCATCATCGGCCAAGATTTCACCCAGCTTCACTCTCAAAGCGTCTGCCGCCTTCAGCGAGGCTGCTGCTTCAGCAATGCGTCCATCAAGTAACGCCTCTGTGCCCCGCACGTTGTACGCATCAAATACCCAGCGTGGATCAGCCTTATCCATATCAGCAAGGATGATGGAGCTAGCGTGTTCGATAAGTGGCCGCCCCTCCGAAGGAGAGCGCACAAAGACCCGCAGGCGCCCCAGCTGCAACTCAATCAAGGCTGCATTGATGTGTTCTTTGCCTACCGCAGCTGTCATCACTTGCCATGCTGTCGCCAGCTCTTTGTCCGCCTGACCAAGGCGCGCAACCTGCCACAGACTCATACCCAGGTTGTACCGCTCACGCGCGAGCCTGACAGAGGTGGGTCCCCAGAGCCTTTCGCGAATATGCATCGCCTCTTCGTACAAGGCAAACGAGCCGTCAAAGTCATTGCGTTGACTGACAATATCCCCCATAGCGACAAGAGCCTCCGCCAACTGCGGACTTCCTGGCGCTTCTCGCCTCAGCGCATTGAGCGCAGGCTCAATCAATTTTTGTGCCGCATCGACATCCCTTGCGAGCACATCCATCTGACCTCGCACCACCTGGAGTCCATAACAGGTTACCGCAGGCTGCATGTTGGACCGACGACAGAGAGTCAGACCTTTTTCCAGGCTCTGCCGAGCGCCCCTTGTATCCCCTCGCCCATCCAAGCTTTCTGCCAAATCTCTGAGGGCCTGGGCCCGCTCCGCCACGGGTGCCCCCATCGCTTCCAGCTGCGCCACCCGCTGCTTGCGCAGCTTGATGGCCTCGTCGGTGATGGCCAGGTTGTGCAGCAAGCCGCCCACCACGCCTTGCAGCTCGACGCGCACTTCGGGCTGATCCTTGAGCTGGGTGCCCAGTGCGTTGGCGCTGTTGACGAGCAACTGCTCGACCGTCTGCTGGCGCTTGCGCAAGGCGTCGGGTTGCTCCACGTCGCCGTTCTCGAACAGGCCAACCAGAAAGTCCTTGATGGCGGTGGCCTTGGCGGCTTCCTGCCTGGCCTCTTTGGCTTGCCACAAGGCCACACCCAGGCCCACGCTCAGTGCCGCCACCACGGCACCCACGGCACTCAGGGCCCAGGCATGGCGCTGCACGTATTTGCGTGTGCGGTACCAGCGGCTGTCAGGCTGGGCGGCAATCGGCTCCTTAGCCAGGTGATGCTGGATGTCCTGCGCAAACGCTTCGGCGGTGGGGTAGCGGCGCAAGGCCTGCTTTTGCAGGGCGGTGGCCACGATCACATCCAGGTCACCACGCAGTTGCTGGCTCAGGCGGCGAGGGGGAGACCTGAAGTGCTCGGCCAGGTCGCTGACCGTGACCGCCGTGGGGTGGTGGGTCTGCACGTCGGCATCGAGCCAGACCTGGCTGGGCCGTCGCGCGTCGGCCGCGAGGATGGCCTCTTCCAGGGCGCCGCGTGTGCCGCGCGGCAGGCGGTAAGGGCGCTGGCCGGTCAGCAACTCGAACAGGATTACGCCCAAGGCATACACATCGCTGGCAGTGGTCAAGGGCTCGCCGGCGATCTGTTCAGGCGCGGCGTAGTCCGGCGTGAGCACGTGGCCGTTGTGCTGCGTCAGCTCGGTGGAAGGCGCCACCGGCCCGGTCTCGCTGTCGCGGATGAGCTTGGCGATGCCGAAGTCCAGCAGCTTGACCTCACCTTCGCTGTTGACCAGGATGTTGCTGGGCTTGAGGTCGCGGTGCAGCACGAGCTTGGTGTGCGCGTACTGCACGGCACCGAGCACCTGCAGGAAGAGCTTGAGGCGCTCGTACAGGTTGAGGCGGTGCCAGACCGATCTGGCTGACCCGGTTCGAGCCGGCATCCGGTGCGCCGGGTGCAGCAGGCGAAGAGGCAGGCGAAGGGGCTGGTGCCGGGGAAGGCAAGGGCGCCAGCTTGGGCAACTCGGCCATGAAGCCGCCCGCGTCCAGCGCTTCACGGTCGGCCAGCAACTGTGCGAGCGCGGCACACGTTTCATCGTCCAGCGTCAAGGCCCGCAGCCAGGCCTGGCGCTGTGCAGGGGGTTGGGCCAGAGCCTCATCCAGCAAGGGCATGAGGCGGGGCCACAAAGCCATGGGGATCTTCATGGCCGCATACTCAAGCGCTCACGCCTTCAGGGCCGCAAACAGGAAGCTGCGGGCACGCTCCCAGTCGCGCTCAACCGTGCGGGTGCTCACCGCCAACGCGTCGGCGATCTCGCTGTTGTCCAGGCCGATGAAGTAACGCATTTCCACCACCTTGACCAGGCGCGGGTCGATGGCGCCCAGCGCTTCGAGTGCTTCGTGGATGTGCAGGACCTCGTCCTCACCACTGGGCAGGCCACTGGCCACGGCGGTGTCCAGCGTGACAAAGGCCATGTCGCCGCCGCGCCGCTGGGCTTGTTGCTCGCGGGCGAGGTCCACCACCACCGAGCGCATCACCTTGGCCGCATAAGCCAGAAAATGGCCGCGGTCATTGAGCGAGAGCTCTTCCAGCTTGAGCAGGCGCAGATAGCACTCGTGCACCAGCGAGGTGGTGTCGAGCATCACACGCTCGTCGGTCTTGCGCATGCGCGCCGCGGCAATCTGGCGCAGTTGGGGGTAGAGCAGGTCGAACAGCTGGTTGAGCGCATCCGCCTGGCCTTGCTGTGCAGCCGCCAGCAGCAACGTGACTTCCCCGATCTTGCCCATGAGCCCACTCCATCCAAGACAAACCGCCAACGCACCGGATGGCGCAGTGGCATTGTAGGGAGCTTCAGGGCCTGTTCAGGGCTTGAACTGCTGCACGATGCCGCCCAGCAGCACCTCGATCATCAGCTCGATGTGACGCTCGCTGGGCACCTCGGGGAACCAGACGTCGTCCGGGCCCATCACCAGGTGCCGGGCCGTCAGGCCGTGGATGCCTTCCCAGAAGATCTGGGTCATCAGGTCGATGTCGACATCCTTGTTGCGGACCGCACCTGTTTGCGCGAGATCGGCCCACAGGCTGCGCGCAAAGGCATACGGGTCTTCTGAGGGATCACCATGCTGCACACGCGCCGACTCGTTGGGCGCATGCGGGCGCTGCTGCATGAAGACGAAGGCGTATTCCGCCGGGTGGCTGATGCCGAAATGGATGTAGGCGCGCGCCATGCCGCGGATGCGGTCTGCCGGGGCCTTGTGCGCGTTGGCCGAAGCGGACATCACGCGGGTGAGTTCGAGCAGGTCTTCGTCCATGGCCTGCGTGATCAAGGTGGCCTTGTCTTCGAACAGCGAATACACCACGGTGGTGGAGTAGCCGGCCAGCTCGGCCACCTTGCGCAGCGAGACATCGGCCAGGCCACCTTTCTTGATCAGCTTGCGCACGATCTTGATGATGGCCTTGCGGCGCTGCTCGGCCTCGCGCAGCTTGCGCGTTTCCTTGGCTGAATCTTTGGCGGACTCTTTGGCAGAAGTGGTGGCCACGAAGCGGCGCTCCTCGGGTGATCTCACGCCCCTATTACCTCGCGTTTTACGCCGCAAAGTGGACAGGGTTTGTCTGGATAACTGTCTGATTGTTCAGAGCATATTCTGATAACACTGTATTTTTTTCTTTCGCCGTTTCTTTTTCATGAACCAGATCAAACATGCGCTGTTGTCCCTGAGCTGGCTGCCCGTGCTCCTGCTGGTCGCCTGCCATGAGGCACCGCCTGCGGCCCCCGGCGACCAGGATGTCGCCCGCGCCGAAACCCTGCGCCCGGCCGATGCCCAGCTCGCCGCGCCGCCAAGTACGAGCGCGCCTGCCTGAGCTGCCACGGCGTACGCAGTGCCGCCCCCCTGACCGGCTTTGCTCCGGCCTGGAAGCCGCGCCTGGCCCAAGGCGCCGACGTGCTGCTCAAGCACGCCCGTGAGGGCTTCAACGGCATGCCCGCCAAAGGCCTGTGCAGCGACTGCACGGACGACGACCTGCACGGCCTGATCACCTTCATGAGTGGCACCAACCCATGACCCAACCCGACTTCCAGACCCTGGTGCCACGCCGCCAGTTCATCGCACATGGCGCCGCCGCCACACTGGGCGGGCTCCTGCTCAGCCACGGCCTGCTGGACGAAGCCCAAGCTGCCACACCGGCCAGCGCGGCTTCTGCCAGCGGCCTGCAGTGGCACAACTGGTCAGGCGTGCAGCGCGCCACGCCGGCGGCCTTGCCCACGCCGGCCACCGAGGCCGAACTGCAAGCCTTGATGGCCTCGGCGCAAGGTGAAGTCCGCGCCTTTGGTTCGGGCCATTCCTTCACCGCGCTGGTGCCCACGTCGGGCACCATCGTCTCGCTGGACAAGCTCTCTGGCCTGGTCTCGGTCGACAAACAGGCCATGACCGCCACCATCCAGGGCGGCACACGGCTGGGCGTGCTGTCACGTGCGCTGGACACCCAGGGCCTGGCCCTGCGCAACCTGCCCGATGTGGACGTGCAGACCATCGCGGGCGCCATCTCGACCGGCACCCACGGCACCGGCATTGACCTGCCCGCCCTGCATGCGGACATCGTCGGCATGCGCATCGTCACACCCGGCGGCAAGGTGGTCGCGCTGCATGAAGACAAGGACCGCGACCTGCTCGCTGCCGCCCGCGTGTCCCTGGGCAGCTTCGGCATCATCTCGCAGGTGACCATGCGCGTGCTGCCGGCCTACAACCTGCACCGCAAGGTCTGGCTGCGCCCCATCGAACAGCTGCTGCAGCAGGCACCGCAACTGGCCCGGCAACACCGCAATTTCGAGATGTACTACCTGCCCTTCACGGGGTATGGCGCGGCCATCTCGCACGACCTCTACACCGGCACCGAGCTGATGCTGCCCAAGCCCAGCGACGACGCCGTGATGGACGATCTGCGCAGGCTGCGCGACTGGCTGGGGCGCTTCCCGCAACTGCGCCAGTGGGCCGCCCAGAAGTTCATCGACCCGAACATGACCGACGAGGCCCGTCACCGCGCCTATCGCCTGTTGTCGACGGTGCGGCCCATGAAGTTCAACGAGTCCGAATGGCATGTGCCGCGCGAGCAAGGCATTGCCTGCCTGCGCCAGATCATCGCCGCGATCGAAAAACACAACGAAGCCTTCTTCCCCATCGAGTTCCGCTTCATCAAGGGCGACGACGCCTGGCTCAGCCCCTTCCATGGCCGCGACAGCTGCTCGATCGCCGTGCACGCCGCCGCCGACGAGCCCTGGGACTACCTGGTGAAGGACTGCGCCCCCATCTACCGCGCCCACCAGGGTCGTCCGCACTGGGGCAAGCTGCACGAGATGGGTTTCAAGGAACTGTCGGCCATGTACCCGCGCTGGGCCGACTTCCAGCGCGTGCGCCAGCAGTTCGACCCACAGGGCCGCATGCTCAATGCGCACCTGCGCAAGCTGTTTGTTCAGGCCTGAGCGCGGGACGACGTCATGCCCATCCTGACCCGACGCCAGTTCATCGGCACCGCCGGTGTGGCCGCCGCAGCCGGTGTGGTCGCCCTGCGGCCGTCCGACCACGGTGCGCCCTACGAGCCCTACTTCGCCACACTCAACCAGGCCTTGAAGGCTGCGGGCATCGGCATGCCCACGATGGTGATCGACCGGGCGCGCCTCCACGCCAATGCCGCCCGCGTTCAGGCCCATGTTCACGGCAAGTTGAACCTGCGCCTGGTCAACAAGTCCCTGCCCTGCCTGCCCCTGCTGGACGAGCTCGTCAAGCTCACCGGCACGCAGCGGCAGATGGTGTTCAGCCTGCCTTATCTGCAGCTGCTCACGCAACAGCGTCCGCACAGCGAGGTGCTGCTCGGCAAGCCCTTGCCCGTGGCGGCCGCTGCCAGCTTCTACGCGCAGCCAGCCACATCGGGCTTTGATGCCAGCCGCCAGCTGCAATGGCTGATCGACACC
>JACPOH010000053.1 GCA_016185075.1 Aquabacterium sp.
AGGTGCAGGGCGAGGCCGAAGTCCATGTTCTGCGCGTGATGCGGGAACCAGATGGTCAGCTCATGTGCCATCTGGCGAATGGGCGCCAGGTCGCCGGCCGCGCCGCGTTCAGCACCTTCGCGCAAGACCTTGAGCACCACGGCGTGTTGCGAGCTGTGGCAGTTGGCCGGGGCAAAGCCGGTGTCCACCATCCACTTGTCTTCGCGCGCGAAGTGCTCGTCGGTGTGGTCGATGAGGGTCTGCCACTTGGTCAGCAGCGAAGCATCGTCTGCGGCCTCGACTTCGGCCAGCAGGTCCACGAATTCCTGATGCGTGGTGTCCATCACGGGCATGGACAAGGACAGGGCTTCGGACCAGACAAGGGTGGACATGGTGGTAGGTTCCTCTTGAGCAGCTCGGCGGCCAGTCGTGGCCGCGACAATGTGGCTGCGGATCAATGAGGGGCGAGCGTACCGGCTGGAGGCCGCAGTTGATTTGCGCTGGCGCAAGCGGCACGCAGGGCGGGCTAAGATGGCGGCCGTTTCACCATGAGGTCCGCCTTGCTTCAGCGTTTCCGCTCTTTGATCCTGTTCTGTGTGTCGGGTGGCCTGGCGCTGTTCGTGGACATCGGCGTGCTAGAGCTCAGCCGTCCCTACTTGGGCAACTACGGCGGGCGGGCGCTGTCCTTCCTGGTGGCGGCGACCTTCACCTGGCTGTTCAACCGCAACATCACCTTCCGTGGCCCCAAGGAGGGCAGTGTGCTCAAGGAGTACCTGAGCTACCTGTCGTCGATGCTGGTGGGTGGGGCGATCAACTACGGGGCCTATGCCGCCAGCCTGCAGGCCTTTGAAGTGGTGCGTGCGCAGCCCGCCTGGGGCGTGGCCATTGGCAGTCTGGTGGGGCTGGTGTTCAACTACCTGTCGGCGCGCCGCATCATGAAGCGCGCCAAGGCCTGAGCTGGCTCAGCCCAGACGCGCCCGGTGACGTGCCACCTGCGCACGCACCTGCGCCGGTGCCGTGCCGCCCAAGGTGTTGCGGGCGTTCAGCGAGCCACGCAGGCTGAGCACGTCGTACACATCCTGCTCGATGGCCGGGTTGTAGGCCTTGAGCTTGTCCAGCGGTAGCTCGGACAGGTCCACGCCCGCAGCGATGGCGTCCTTCACGGCATGTGCCACCACTTCGTGCGCATCACGGAAGGGCAGGCCCTTCTTGACCAGGTAGTCGGCCAGGTCGGTGGCGGTGGCGTAGCCCTTCTTGGCCGCGCGCTCCATGGCTTCGGGCTTGACCGTGATGCCGGCAGCCATCTCGGCGAAGATGCGCAGCGTGTCCTTCAAGGTGTCCACGGTGTCGAACAAGGGTTCCTTGTCTTCCTGGTTGTCCTTGTTGTAGGCCAGGGGCTGGCCCTTCATCAGGGTGATCAGGCCCATCAGGTGGCCGACCACG
>JACPOH010000054.1 GCA_016185075.1 Aquabacterium sp.
GCCCATGTACCTCGGTCTGGACCTGCGCGGTGGCGTGCACTTCCTGATGCAGGTGGACATGAAGGTCGCGCTCACGCAGAAGCTGGAAAGCCTCAGTGGTGACATGCGCACCCTGCTGCGTGACAAGGACATCCGCCACAGCGGCATCCGCCGTGATGGCCAGCAGGTGATCGTGCGTTTCCGCGACGAGGCTGGCCGCAAGGCCGCACGCCCCGTGCTCAACGACGGCCTGCTGGACCTGGCCTGGACCGATGGCACCGACGAATCCGGCGACGTGACCCTGATCGGCAAGCTGACGCCGAAGTCCGAACGCGCCATCCAGGATCAGGCCATCAAGCAGAACATCACCACGCTGCACAACCGGATCAATGAACTCGGTGTGGCCGAGCCCGTGATCCAGCAGCAGGGCGCGGATCGCGTTGTGGTGCAGCTGCCCGGCGTGCAGGACACCGCCAAGGCCAAGGACATCATTGGCCGCACCGCCACGCTGGAAGTGCGCATGGTCGATGACAGCACCGAAGCGCAGGCAGCGCTCAGCGGCGCCGGTGCCGTGCCTTTTGGCGACGAGCGCTATCTGGAGCGTGGCGGCGTGCCCATCATCGTCAAGCGCCAGGTCATCCTCACCGGTGACAACCTGACGGACGCGCAAGCCGGCTTCGACGAAAACCACGAAGCCGCCGTGCACCTGACCCTGGACGCCCGTGGTGCCCGCATCTTCCGTGACGTGACCCGTGAAAACGTGGGCAAGCGCATGGCCATCCTGCTGTTCGAAAAGGGCAAGGGCGAGGTCGTGACGGCGCCCGTGATCCGTGGCGAAATCGGTGGTGGCCGTGTGCAGATCTCCGGCCGCATGAGCACCGAAGAAGCCAATGACACCGCGCTGCTGCTGCGCGCCGGCTCGCTGGCCGCGCCCATGGAAATCATCGAAGAGCGCACGGTGGGCCCCAGCCTGGGCGCCGAGAACATCGCGCAGGGCTTCAACAGCCTGATCTACGGCTTTGCCGCCATCACGGTGTTCATGGTGCTGTACTACATGCTGTTTGGCGTGTTCTCGACCATCGCCCTGTCGGTCAACCTGCTGCTGCTGGTGGCCGTGCTGTCCATGCTGCAGGCCACGCTGACGCTGCCCGGTATCGCCGCCATCGCGCTGACGCTGGGCATGGCCATTGACTCCAACGTGCTGATCAACGAGCGTGTGCGTGAAGAGTTGCGAAACGGCTCGGCGCCGCAGTCGGCGATTGCCGCCGGCTACGAGCATGCCTGGTCCACCATCCTGGACTCCAACGTGACCACCCTGATCGCCGGGCTGTCCCTGCTGGCCTTCGGCTCCGGCCCGGTCAAGGGCTTCGCCGTGGTGCACTGCCTCGGCATCCTGACCTCGATGTTCTCGGCGGTGTTCTTCTCGCGTGGTCTGGTCAACCTCTGGTATGGCCGTCAGAAGAAGCTCAAGAGCGTGTCCATCGGGCAGATCTGGAAAGCTCAGGAATAAGAGGGAGCACACACCATGGAATTCTTCCGCATCAAGCGCGACATCCCCTTCATGCGCCACGCGTTGGTCTTCAACGCGATCTCCTTCCTGACCTTTGCCGCCGCCGTCTTCTTCCTGGTGACGCGTGGTCTGCATCTGTCCATCGAGTTCACCGGCGGTTCGCTGATCGAGGTGCAGTACGCGCAGAGTGCGAACCTGGTCAAGGCGCGAGAGGCCATCGAGAAACTCAACTTTGGCGAGGTGCAGGTCCAGAACTTCGGCTCTTCGCGTGACGTGTTGATTCGCCTGCCCCTGCGCGGTGGCATGAAGCAAGGCGAGGTGGTCAACAAGGTGTTTGGCGCGCTGTGTTCGGCCGAAGGTGGCCAGGTGGCCACGCAGGACGCCGGCAAGGGGCCGGTCCAGGTCTGTCAGGCCGGTGGCGCCTCGCCCGTGAGCCTGCAGCGCAGCGAGTTCGTCGGCCCGCAGGTGGGTGACGAGCTGGCCCATGATGGCGCCCTGGCCCTGCTGGTCACGGTGGTTGGCATCATGATCTACCTGGCCATCCGCTTCGAATGGAAGTTCGCGGTGGCCGGCATCATCGCCAACCTGCACGACGTCATCATCATCCTGGGCTTCTTCGCCTACTTCCAGTGGGAGTTTTCGCTGTCCGTGCTGGCGGCCGTGCTGGCGGTGCTGGGCTACTCGGTGAACGAGTCGGTGGTGATCTTCGACCGTATCCGCGAAACCTTCCGCCGCATGCGCAAGCTGGAGACGCCGCAGGTGATCGACCACGCCATCACCAGCACCATGAGCCGCACGATCATCACCCACGGCAGCACCGAAATGATGGTGCTGGCCATGCTGATCTTCGGTGGCCCCACGCTGCACTACTTTGCGCTGGCGCTGACCATCGGCATCCTGTTCGGGATTTACTCGTCGGTCTTCGTGGCGGCAGCCATCGCCATGTGGCTGGGCGTTAAACGTGAGGATCTGATTAAAACGGGTAAAAAAGACCTCGATCCCAACGATCCGCACGCTGGCGCGGTGGTGTAGAGTCTTCGGCAGTATCTGAATCAATCCAGCCTGACCGGGCTGCTGTCACCCGGTCGGCTGCACTACTGCCCCATCCATGACTGTTGGTTCACACCGAGCGCTGGCGCTGACGGCCCGCGTCTGCTTTCTGGAGTCTCTGGCCAAAGGCGTGGTTGCCCTGGTACAGGCCTCACTGGAGGGTGCTCGGGTGCTGGCGTCGCAGTCGGCTGATCCCGCGCTGCGCCTGCGCCGGCAGGATCTGGTGCTGGACTTGCCGCGCGCCACGGGAGCCTGGCAGGCCGACATCGACAAACGCATTCATGACGCCCTGCGCGATCTGCGCACCGGGCGGCCGGTCAGCGCACGGCCGGTGGTCCAGGGTGGCGAGTTGAAGATCGACATCCCGCTGAGCCTGGTGGACGACAGCGACATGGACCGTGATCTGACCGCCTCGCGCCTGGCTCAGGCCGTGTCGGATCTCACTGGGCAGGAGTACACCGATCTCAATGCGCGCCTGCAGGCCGTGGGTGGCCAGGTGGATGCCAGTCATGGTCAGGTCGATGTGCTGGCGCCAATGTGGCTGGCCAAAGCGGTGGTCGAGGGCTGGCTGGCGTCGGGCATGACGATTGCCCATTGGGCGACGCTGCAAACCGTGCTGCAAAACGAGGTGTCGCAATGGGCCCAGGAGGCCTACC
>JACPOH010000055.1:0-7006 GCA_016185075.1 Aquabacterium sp.
CTTCAGCCTTCATGGGTGATGCACGCCATCAATGCGTCACCGCGGCCCGGGTACGCGGCGCCAGCGTCACCGACTCGAAGGGCACGGTCAGGTCCAACAACTCCAGGCCGGCACGCACCCGCTGCTGCGGGAAGGTCAGGTTGGCACTGACCGGCGAGGTCACCGGCAGGGACAAGGCCTCATGCACCGGGATCTTCGCCTCGATCACGGTATCGATCGTCGTGCGTAAAGGCTCGGTCAGCCTTACGATAGCCGGCGTCACGATGGCCACTGGCAGGTTCTTGCGCACCGGGATGACCAGGTCCACCGGCACATCAGCCTTGACGGGTATCCGCCCTTGAATGGGCACGGTCAAGGGGATGCCCAGGATGCGGGTCTTGACCTGGGTATCCAGGTCCACGATCTGGTCCACCTTGACCACATGCTTGATCGGTACATCGATGCTGATGGGCACCATGGTGTCGATGCTGACGTTGATGGGAATGGCCTCTTTGAGCGGGATGGACAGATCCTGATGAATGGGCACGCGCACCGGCAGGGTCTGATCCACCTGGATGCGGACGCGCTGATTGACAGACGCTTTGACGGCCAGCTCCTTGGGCAGGACGATGTCGGCCTGCTGCTCCTTGAGCACCACCTGCGCGGCCATGTTCTGCCAGATCCACCAGGTCACGAACGCCGCACCGACGCCCATCAGGATCAGCAGCAGCACCGCGGTGACGATGAGGTGCTTCCACGTCACCGTACGGCCGTAGATGGCCAGCATGGGGCCGGAGGCTGAGGCATCGACGAGTGAGTCAGGGTTGGCGTGTGTCACATGGGGACTATGCCACGGCCGGCCTCGTTAAAATCCAGGGTTTGCAAGCTCTCGGCCTCAACGCCCACGCGCGGTTCGCGCCCCCGCCCCCAGATGGACTTCCCCTTGACCGATCTCAATGCCGTGCGTGCCATGTTTGACACATTGCAGGCCCGCGCGCGCGCTCAAGGGGTGGACTTGCGACAACCGCCCCCCGAGCCCACCAGCTGTTGCGGGCGAGGCTGCAACGGTTGCGTGTGGGAAGGCTTTTACGCCGCGGCCCAGTACTGGCGTGACGAAGCTTTGTTGATCCTCAGCGACTGAGGCCTTGTGTGAGGCCCCGAGCCGGGCCCCACGCCAACCATCAGCTCACCTTGAACTTGAACTCGCCGTTCTTGCCCGCGCTGACCTTGATCTTGCTGATGGCCTGACCTTCGGCCATGCGGGCCAGCACGCTGTCGGCCACCTCGGGCAGCAGGCTGCCATTGAGGATGTGGTCCACGGCACGCGCGCCGGTATCGACCTCGGTGCACCGAGCCAGCACGGTCTCGATCAGGGCATCGTCGTACTCCAGCACCGCCTGGTGGTTGGCCTGCACGCGAGCGGCAATGCGGTCGAGCTTGAGCTTGATCACGTTGACCAGCACATCGTCGCTCAAGGGGTAGTAAGGCACCACCTTGGTCCGCCCGATGAAGGCGGGCTTGAAGGTCTTGTACAAGGTGGGCCGCAGCAACTCGGCCAGCTCGTCAGCTTCGGGCAGCTCTTCCAGCGATTTCATCACCGTGCCGCCAGCCTGTTCATCGTGCTTGAAGCAGGCTTGCATGATGCCTTGCGAGCCGGCATTGGAGGTCAGGATGATGACCGTGTTGCGGAAGTCGATTTCGCGGCCTTCGGCGTCGTCCATCAGGCCCTTGTCGAACACCTGGAAGAACATCTCCAGCACATCGGGGTGGGCCTTCTCGACCTCGTCGAGCAGCACCACGCTGTAAGGCTTGCGGCGCACGGCCTCGGTCAGCACGCCGCCTTCGCCGTAGCCGACGTAGCCCGGGGGCGAGCCCTTCAGGCCGCTGACGCTGTGTGCCTCCTGGTACTCGCTCATGTTGATGGTGATCAGGTTGCGCTCGCCGCCATAGAGGATGTCGGCCAGGGCCAGCGCGGTCTCGGTCTTGCCCACACCGGATGGGCCCACGAACAGGAACACGCCCTTGGGCTTGTTGGGGTCTTCCAGGCCGGCGCGGGCCGTGCGCACGCGCTGCGCGATGGCGGCCAGGGCATGATCCTGGCCGATCACACGCTCTTGCAGCGTGGCCTGCAAGTTGCGCACAGTCTTGATCTCGTCCTTGACCATCTTGCCCAACGGGATGCCTGTCCAGGCCGCCACGATCTCGGCCACCACATGGCCATCCACCTGCATGGGCACCAGCGGTGCCTCACCCTGCAACGCGGCCAGCTCGGCCTGCTTCATGGCCAGCAACTCGTGATCAGGGCTGTTGGCCACCTTCTTGCCCTTGGCCTTGCTGGCCAAGGTGGGCTTGGTGGGCTCGGCCGATTCGACGTTTGCACCTCGATTCAAGCCCGCGTTCGCACCTGCCTCCAAACCTGCCTCTGCGCTCGACAAACCACCCGCCTGGTGTTCCAGCTTCGTGCGCAGCTCACGGATGTCATGAACCAATTGCTGCTCGAAGGCCCATCGCTGTTCATCGGCCTTCAGGCTCGTCACGATGTCATCACGCGCCACCTTCAAGGCGTCCAGTCGATCACCATGGCATGCACCGGCCGCCGCTTCGCGTTGCAGCGCTGCCACTTCGGCATCCAGCCGCTCCAGGCGCTTGCGGGCATCCTCGATGCGGGCCGGCGTGGCGCTCTGGCCCAGTGCCACCTTGGCGCAGGCCGTGTCCAGCACGCTGATGGCCTTGTCGGGCAACTGGCGACCGCTGATGTAGCGCGCTGACAGACGCACGGCTTCGGCGATGGCCTCGTCAAACAGGCGGACGCCAAAGTGCTTTTCCATCAGCGGCGCCATGCCACGCAGCATCGCGCAAGCCAGTTCTTCGGAAGGCTCTTCCACCTTGATGACCTGGAAGCGCCGTGCCAGGGCCGCGTCCTTTTCGAAGTACTTCTTGTACTCGCCCCAGGTGGTGGCCGCGATCGTGCGCAGCTCACCACGCGCCAAAGCGGGCTTGAGCAAGTTGGCCGCGTCATTCTGGCCAGCCTGGCCACCCGCACCGATCATGGTGTGGGCCTCGTCGATGAACAGAATGATCGGATGCGGGCTCTTCTTGACCTCGTCGATCACGTTCTTGAGCCGATTTTCGAACTCGCCCTTGACCGATGCGCCAGCCTGCAGCAGGCCCATGTCCAGCACGTGGATGGCCACGCCTTGCAGCGGCGCGGGCACATCACCCAGCGCCACGCGCAGGGCCAGCCCTTCCACCACCGCCGTCTTGCCCACACCGGCCTCACCCGTGAGGATGGGATTGTTCTGGCGGCGACGCATCAGGATGTCGATGGCCTGCCGGATCTCGGTGTCACGGCCAATCACCGGATCCACCTGGCCGTCCTTCGCACGCTGCGTGAGGTTGTTCGTGAACTGGTCCAGCGCAGGCGTCTTGCCGCTCAAGGCCAAGCTGGCGGCGGCCTCCTCGGCCATGCCCACTTCCCCCTCAAGCGGCGCGTCGGCGTCACGCAAGGCCTGAACAGCTTCTTGCGAACCGCGCGTCACCTCGGCCATCTTGTGCTTGAGTTCGTCCAGGTTGAAGCGTGCAAACAGCCTGGACGAGCGCAAGGCCAGCTGGCTCAAGCTTGGCTCGGTCAACAGGGCCAGCAGCAGGTGCGCACTGCGGATGCGTGCCGTGTGAGATTCGAGCGAGGCAATCAGCCACGCATGCTCCAGCAGAACGAGCAAGTGGCTGGAGAACACCGGCGTGCGGCTGTTGCCCGTCTTGAAGCGGCTCAGCTCGGTTTCCAGGTCGCGCTGCAGCTCGGTGCAGGGCACACCCGCGCGATGGCACAGCACGCCGAGGTCGCTCTGGGGCTGCTCCAGCAGGGCCAGCATCAGGTGCTCCAGGTCCACCTCATAGTGCCCCCGCGCCATGCACAGACTGGCGGCACGCTCGGCCGCCTGACGCGTGGTGTCGTTGAGCTTGGAGATCAGGGTCTTGAGGTTCTGGCTCATGGTGATGACAGCTTTTTGAATTTTGTTGGAATGAGAAAGAGATGGCCTGATGCGTACTCAGGCGGCCGCGTGGATGTCGTAGCGCACATCTGCGCGGTCTTCGTTGGCCGGTTTCGTTTGCACAAAGGTGTCCCAACCCAGCCTGAAGGCTGTGGGCGAGCGGTTCGAATCCAGCGCGCAGCCCTGCACGTCATCGCGCTGCAGGCGCAGGTTGACCTCGTACTCCAGGCTGACGCCACTGAGCATGGTCAGCAACTCCTTGAGCGCCAAGGCCCCCGCGCCACCTGGCAGAAAGCGGCGAAAGCGCGCATGTGGCAAGGGCCCGAGCACGACGCGCATGCGCAAGTCGCGCTGCCAGACGCGCTCGCCCAGCATGGCCGAACGCCCCAACACACCATTGAGCGGCCCGGCCATGCCGCCCTGCCGCCCCGTCACGCCCAGATAGGCCCGCCCGGACTCAGGCACCTGGTACCAGCGGCCCACGAACTGCTCGATGCGCACCGGCACGGCCAGGTAGTCCTGCAGGATCTGCTGCAACTGCCGCGCCGACAAGGTACGCTGCTGCAAGGTGCCGGCGTAATAGGCCAGCGCCTCGTCGGCCACGGCGCCACGCTCGGCCCCCAGCCTGTTGCGCAGGCCTTTTTGCCCGATCCCGGCCAGCGACAGGGCCAGCGGCAGGAAGCGGCTGCGGTTGTCGGCTTCAAACTGGATGGGCAGACGGTGCTTGCGCCAGGCCTGATAGAACAAGGACACGACACGGTGGCTGAACACATCCATGAAGGCCCGACCCGCAAAGTCCTTGTGGTAGAGCTCGCGCTGAGCCAGGGTCTCCGTGTAGAAGTGAGGCAAGGTCCCCGACATGCCCAACAGGCCCATGAAGGCCGGGGTCATGTCGATGCGGTCGATCTCGGTGGGCTGGCAAGGCCCGTGCGCTGGCAAAGGTTCAGCCAGCACGGCAGACAGGGTTGAGAAGGGCGCAGGCGGTGCCAGCGGCGAGGCCGGATCTGCCACATCGGCCTTGTCCCGCTCCTCAGGATCGGACGCTTTAGCTTTGGTCTGAACGCGGATGGACTCGATCTCGCTCGCCGGAAACGAGAGAGACAAGGAGTTGCGGAAATTCAGGCGTGCCAAGCCCTGGCCCTCAGGTGAGCCCGGCGTCATCCAGCGATCCAGCAAGCGGACCGCCTGGAAAAAGCTGAACTGCTGCGGCTCACGCAGCAGTTGCTCGATCACACCAGTGACATGTCGCCGTTGCGGGGCGGGCATGAGAGCACCTCTTCCTGCGTTCGCGCAGACACCAGCGTCAACCTGACAAAGCTGTTGGCGTGCACATACAAACCAAAGAACCGATCCAGCACAGAGGCAAACAAACCCAGACCTGTGCCAACGAAGCTGTCCTCGTCCACGGTGAGACGCACCTCCGTGCCGCGAACGAAAGTCGCATACGGCTCACCAGGCAACCAGGCCGTGGTGGGCTTGAACTCAATGGCTTTCAGACCGTCGATCTGCCGGCGGTTGCTCGCATTGCGAGGCAGGTCATACAGACGCAGCATCTCCTTGAGCGCATCGACACCGCCTCCGGAAAGTGAGAGGTGGTTGAGCGACAAATGGGAAATCAAGCGCCATAAGGCACCACGACCGCGATCGAAGCGCTGCGGCAGGGTGGGCTTGCGCAGCAAACGCACTTCCTTGGCCACACCACCGCCTTCCATGAACAGATCGCCACCTGGCGTACCGAAAGCCAGGAGCGAAGGCAAGTCCCGGTTGGTCGCCGTGACGGTCAGAGACAAGGTCTCCGTTTGCGGCAACGCCGGGTTGAAGTCCACGTCCACGATGGACAATTCAAGCTCGTAGCCGGGGCTGTCCTTGGCCAGGCCTTCATCACGGTGAGCGGACCAATAACGCCCACCGACGCGTTGACCATGCGCCTGATCTTGACGCAAGCGGGCATGCCGCAGCGCGCTCAAGGTCGCGGCATCGTCGTACCCGACATCCTCGTCCACGCCCAGCAGATCATCGTGCTGCAGCGAAAAGAAGGGGCGGAAAGCCTGTACGGTTTCCCCCTGCGGGGACTGGCTCACACGAAACACCCTGTCGATCGAATAGACCTCGTACGCGAACGCCCGCCGGGCATCCACCAGCACGGGGTAAGCCGTCGTGGCGTGCGTCACACGTATGGGATCGGCCGGCTGCCGGAAGAGGTTGATGACGGGCGTGCAGCCCAGCAGGAAGTTCCGCGTCTGCAGCGACTCCAGCATGCGTGACTCGTCGGAATCGGAACGCACGCCAGACATCAGCAGATGCACGGTCAGGCTACGGTTGGCTGCAGCTACCTCACCACCGCTCGCCGACGCATCTGACGCTGCCGTGGAAGTGGCGTGTCGCAAAGCCACGGGAACCTGCACAGGCACGTCCACGAAGTTGAACTTCTCCGGGAAAGCAAAGTATTCCGTCAACAGGCGATAAGCAGCGTGCGAACGGGCATCAAAGTCGATCAGTGCCTCATCGTCTGAAAATCCGGCCAGCACTGGTTTGAGACCGGCCCGCCCCCCTGCTGATTCGGCCGCGATCCATTTCTGCTGGGCTTGCGCCTGGATCATCACGCCCGACACCTTGTGGCATAAGGCCTCCCGCAAGGCGCTGACCTGGGACGGCTCACCATCCAGATAGAAACGCAGACACGGCTCGGTCAACATGCCCCACGAGGCCTGGGGCGACGTCAGCTCCAGTGTGATTGACAACACGGAAGTCGCGTCCGCCGGAATGACGGATCCTTCCGGCGCCTGAATGGCGTTGCGATAAGCAGCCGATGCGACCCGGACGGGCAGCAGCGTGACCGACTGTGTCGTGCGAAACTTGCACGGCACACCCTTGACGGCCCGCGAGCTCAGCAAAGTGCCTCGCTCGATGGCCACCGGCCTGGTCAACTGGCCCGCGGCGGGGCCCAGATCAAACTGGGCAATGGACGCAGCAGGGAAAGGCCGAAGGTAGTGCGGATACAGCACCTCCAGCAACGATTCGGTGAACAAGGGGAA
>JACPOH010000055.1:7030-22293 GCA_016185075.1 Aquabacterium sp.
CCAGCAACGATTCGGTGAACAAGGGGAAGTCGTCGTCCAGCCGTTTGTGAACGCGTGCCGTCAACAGGGCCAGGGACTCCAGCATCCGCTCGACATGGGGGTCATCCCCGACATCGGTGCTCAACTGCAGACGACCCGCCACCTTGGGGTACATGCGCCCGAAATCGGATGCGCGAGTCCGCAGGAACGCCAGTTCGCGTTCATAGTGCGGCAACAGATCATCCATGCCCTTGTCCCCCTTGATTCATTCCAAACTGCCGATGACCTCATGCACCGTTCAGTGCGAGGCGAATCTGGCGTACGTCACACGGTACGTGGACAGTGCCGGCTGTAGCTCAGCGTCGAAGCTCACGCTTTCCTTGGTTGGCCGAATGACCAGCATCGCCCTGATGGTGAACCGCAAGGAACTCGATGACAGGTGGCCCTGGTTGAAGTCGACCACCACCTGCTTGAGCCGAGGCTCGTGTGTCTCGATGGCATGCGACAGGCTGCGACTGATGTGGCGGCGGTCCTCCGAGCTGGAAAGGGCGCGCCCCACGAAATCACGCACGCCAAAACAATAGACCGAACGACTGGTGTGCTGGCCGAGACGTTGGGAATCAAAGTCCAGCGCCGTACGGGCGTTCAGCAGGCGCTCGAGGTCACGGGCCACGGCATCACGCATCTGCTCGATCGAGCATGTCTGCATCAGCCCCTCTGGCGTATCACGCCCGTCATCCATCAAGCGATCAAAAATACTTCGTCTGATCCGAACAGGGGAAGACATGTTCAGCACCTGAAAGCAAGGGATGGGACCCCTGTCCCACCCCCATGACTGAATGGCCTCAGAGCCGGATCAGTTCGGAGCGTCGTAGGCGGCCTTGTTGGTCGCCAGGCTCCACATCGCGGGCGTGCCCTTGACGGTCTTGCCGTCCATGGTCTGCTGGATGTAGTCCCATTGCACAGCGGCGTACTTCAGACCAAAGGACTCGGTCGGCAGGCCCTCACCGATGACGGCCGGGGTGACGCGTGCGATGACAACCTTCTTCAGCTTGATGGTCAGGTACTGAACGCGGCCGCTGGTACCGTTGGCACGCATGAAGTGGATCTCGACTTCGTCATACAGCGTGCCGGCGGAACAAGCCTCCCACAGCTGAGGGCTGATGAGGTCCAGATCCTTCGTGAACACCATTTCGGCGTGCTCGCAGCGCTCAGCGGTATGACCGCCGGAGGTCGATGCTGTTGCCGACTTTGGCTGGCGGATCTCATGCGTCCAGCTCGACACCTCGAACCAGGGCTTCTTGTGATCGCCGTCACGCGACTCACCCTCGATCTTCTTGCCGTTCAGCGGGGTGCCAAACTTGATGTAAATGTCCTTCATTTTGCTATTTCCCTTGAGTTAATTGCTGCGCGCAGGCGGCGCAGCGATGTGGCGTCGCTTATGAGCCAGAAGGCATCTCGGCGACCAAACGCAGCGAGACAGACAACTCGTCCAGTTGGTAGTGCGGACGCACGAAAGCCACCGCACGGAAGACACCAGGGCGCCCTGGCACCTCTTCCACCTCGACCTGCGCCTGACGAAGCGGGCGCTGAGCACGAAGTTCCTGGGACGCATCATCTGCATCGACCACGTACTGCATCAACCAGTTATGCAGGTAGCGCTCGACATCCAGCGTATTGGCGAAGCTACCTACCTTGTCACGCATCATCGCCTTCATGTAGTGCGCGATGCGACAGACCGCAAACATGTACTGCATCTGCGCTGACAGCGCTGCGTTGGCATTGGCTGCATCACTGTCGTATTTCCTGGCCTTCTGTGTGGACTGCGCGCCAAAGAAGGCGGCGTAATCGGTGTTCTTGCAATGCACCAGCGGAATGAAACCCAGATCGCTCAATTCCTTCTCGCGACGATCCGTGATGGACACTTCGGTGGGGCACTTCAGTGCCAGTTCGCCGTCGTCGGTCTTGAAGGTGTGGGTGGGCAGATCCTCCACCAGGCCACCGCCCTCCACACCGCGGATGGCAGCACACCAACCGTAGCTTTCGAAAGCCGCAGTCAGGCGGGCAGCCATCGCATAGGCGGTGTTGACCCACAAGTACTTACTGTGGTCTGTACCATCCACGCGCTCCACGAAGTTGAAGCCCTCCGTCGTCGTTCCCTCTTTCGGGTCATACGGCAGACGTCCCAGGAAGCGCGGCACGGTCAGACCAACATAGCGCGAATCCTCCGACTCCCGGAAAGACTTCCACTTGGCATAGTCCACCGTATCGAACACCTTGGCCAGGTCGCGGGGCTTGCCCAGGTCTGTGAAGGTTTCGAGACCGAACAGTTCGCTGGATGCAGCCGAGATGAACGGCGCATGGGCGGCGGCCGCCACATGAGCCATCTGCTCGATGAAGAACATGTCTTCGGCGCTGCGACCGATCTCGAAGTCACCGATCAGGGTTCCAAAGGGTGCGCCGCCAAACGTCCCGAACTCCTCCTCGTAGACCTTCTTGAACAAGGCCGACTGGTCGAAATCGATCGCGGTCTTGAAGTCCTTGACGATTTCTTTCTTGGTTGCATTGAGCAACTTGATCTTCAGGCGCTCGCCGGTCGACGTCTGCTTGCACAGGTAGTGCAAGCCGGCCCAGGTCGATTCCAGCTTCTGAAACTCGGCCGCATGCATCACCTCGCTGAGTTGATCCGAGATCAGCTGATCGATTTCTGCGATGCGCGCATCGATATTGGCTGACAGGTTGTCAGAGACGACCACCGTGCCATCCAGCACTTCCTTGACGAGTTCGCCAATGATGTCCTTGGCACGAGCATGCTCGGTCTCGGTCTTGGCAACCTTGCTCTTGGCAACGATGTCGTCCAGCAAGCTGACGCTGTCGGCCAGCGCGCCGGTTTGGGCCTGGAGTTGTGCGCTCATGGTGTCACTCCTGATCTTGCTGAACCTGATCGCCCAGCTTCTTGAGGTGTTCGGTGTTGCTCAGCACTTCGCCCAGCAGGTCTTCCAGCTTTTCATTGCCGGCCAGCTTGTTACGCAGGTCCGACAACTTGGTGCGGGCCTCCAGCAGCTTGCGCAGCGGCTCGACCTGATCCACGACGGACTCGGGGCGGAAGTCCTCCATCTTCTTGAACTCGAGGTTCACCGCGAACTCGCCGCCCTCCGGGCTGAGCTTGTTCTTGACACGGTAGCTGGCGCGGGGCGCCATGCCGGCCAGCACTTCATCGAAGTTGTCCATGTCGACATTGACAAACTTGCGATCTTTGAGTCGCGCTTGCGGCTTGCCCGGATCCTGCTGGCCGGTGAAGTCCCCCATGACGCCGACCACAAAAGGAATCTCCTTCTGTTCGATCGCATCCCCGACTTCCACGTCATAGGTGAGCTGAACACGTGGTGCACGCACCCGCCCCAAACGCTGTTGAACGCTGTCTTTCTTGGCCATGACCAGGCTCCTTCCTTGAACTGATTACTGCAAAGCACCAAAGGGGTTGTTTCGACCACCGGACGCTGCACTGCTGTTGCCTGCGCTGGCCGATGGGGACTTGACTGGGGGCGAGGCCGTCGCGGCGCGGGGTGCGCTGCGGGTGCTTGCCGATCGGGCCTTCACAGGCTCTGAAGCAGATGCGGCCGGCAGCGGTGGCACCAGAATGGGCTCACCCAAGGCCTCACGAATCAGCTTGGCCACGCTCTCGGCTTCACTGCGCGTGGAGCCGTTGACCTCATTGGCCTTGCGCAACTGCTCCAGAGCGAGCGCGCTGACACGCAGCCCGCTGACGGCCAGAATGCTCTTGGCAGTCAGGTCATTGACATCACGCTGCAGGACTTCCTGCGCTGCCGTGATGGCCGGGCCATACTGGCGCGTATCGAAGTGAATCTGAGCCTTCTTGAGCCAAGGTGCCTTGACTGATGGGTCTGCCTTGATGGCCAGATCCAGCTTCTCGAGGGCCTGATCCGTCTTGCCTTGTTTCTGCGCGGCGTCTGCGGCGGCCAGGTTTTCGTTGACCTGTTCCTGCACCGCCAGGCGAGCGGCCACGTCATCCTTCCTGGGTGTCGATGAACACGCCATCAAGTTGGACAACACCACGACAATCACCGCGCAGCACATGCCGCGGCGTACGTATGCAAGACTCAATCTGACACTCCCTGCTGGATTTTTTTAATGCGCTGACTCAACCAAGGCCAAGCCGCGACAGGCCGGATTAAAGCCGAATTCGATTTGTGTGGCCGCCCCCATTGGGGGGGTGTTTACAGACTCTTTCACTTGGTTGCAAATGCCGTCCCCCACAGTGGGGGAACGCCTTTCAACAACGAGGTTTCGCTTCTTAAACTACGCGCCTGCGATGGGCGTAGGGCGCCCCGCTCAAGATGCATGAAACCAGAACACACAGGGAGTCAAGGCAAGCTGCTGCGCAGCCTGCCAGGCGCGACGTTGAGCGCGATGTGGGTGACGCTGGCGCTGGCCATGTCGGGCTGTGCCTCTGCACCGTCGGCGCCCACCGTGCCGTCCCTGTCCACGGCCCCCACAACCGAGAGCGGTGGCGTGATGGGCTTTCTGGGCGGCATGGCGGACTCCGCCTTGAGTGCCGTGGGGCTCAAGAAGCCTGATGTGCCGGACGTGCCCAGCGTGCCAGACAGTGCCCTGCCCGATCTGAAGGTCAGCTGGCGCATCTATGCCAGCGAGTCACTGAATGTGGACGAACAAGGCCACGCGCTGGCACTGGTGCTGCGCATCTACAAGCTCAAGAGCCCCGACGCCTTCCTGCAAGCACCGTATGACACCTTCGGTGATGCCGCCAAAGAGAAGACCGCTCTGGGTGATGACCTGGTCGCAGCGCGCGAGGTACAACTGGTGCCAGGCCAGCATTACGAGGCCATCGACAAGGTCGCACGCGAGGCGAGGTACATCGGCATCGTCGCCCTCTATCGCAACCCTTTTCCCGGCAGATGGCGCTATGCCTTCAGCACGGCCCAGGCCGACAAGACCGGCCTGCACATCGGTGCACACGCTTGCGCGATGAGCGTGCAGGTCGGCGAGGCCATCGGTCTGCCAGCCAGTGCCGTGCGCTCGGTCGCCGCGCCTTGCCCTTGACGATTCGAAGAAAGACACACACGTGATTCAGTCACCCAAGATCCTGTGGGGAGAAGGCCTGTTCCTCAGGCCCCAGCACTTCCAGCAACAAGACGCGTACCACGAGTGGCGGCTGGCCCAGATGTCTCGGCTCCTGCATCCTTACGCCTGGGGCGTACGTCACATCAAGGTGGACACAGACGCCTTGCAGACCGGTCTGCTGCGCATCCTGGAACTCCAGGTCGTGTTCCCCGATGGCGAGGTGTTCAACGCCCCCGCTGCAAGTCTGCGCGCCTGCTGGCGGACACCGAGCCGCGTGCCCATCTGGTCAGCCTGCCGCTGCTGCGCTTGAAGAAGACTTCGACAGGCGGCTTCGAACTCGATGGCCGCTTCATGCCGCCCTGCCTGAACATCCAGGCTTCGCCCGCCATGTTCCTGCATCTGCGGCGCCTGCTGGACGTGCTGCAAGCCAAAGTCGACGCGCTCTATGGCATGCACCGCGAACCGAGCAAGAACATCATCGAGTTCCGCTCAGGGGACGTCGCCTCGTTCTGGCTGCTGCATACGGCCAGTGCGGCCTTTGCCAGCCTGTCTCATCTGGCCCGCCACCCTGCCCTGCACCCCGAACGCCTGTTCGAGCGCCTGTTGGAACTGACCGGCGCTTTGATGACCTTCTCCAAGACCTTCACGCTGGCCGATCTGCCCAGCTACGATCACGTCAACCCCGGCCCGGCCTTCACCCGCCTGGACCAGATCGTGCGCGAACTGCTGGAGACCGTGATCTCCACACGTTACTTCGCCATCAACCTGCAAGAGACGATGCCCTCCTTCCATCAAGGCAGGCTGGACTCGGATCAGATCGCGCAGAACACGCAGTTCTACCTGGGCGTGTCGGCCGCGATGGCACCCGCCGAACTGGTGGAAGTCGTCCCGGCCCGTTTCAAGGTGGGCGCCCCGGACGACGTGGACAAGCTGGTGCTGTCTGCGATGCCCGGCGTCAAACTCGTTCACGCGCCGCACGTTCCCGCAGCCGTGCCGGTTCGCCCCGGTAGCTATTACTTCACGCTCGAGCCGCGCGGCATGCTGTACGAACGCATGATACAGGCGCAAGCCCTGACCATCTATGTGCCGGCCGGCATCCAGGATCTCCGACTGGAACTGGTCGCCGTGAACGCCTGACGCCCACTTCAAGACCATGAGCCCCACGCAAGCCCCCCGCCTGTTTGCCGACCAGGACGCCCCATCGCGTCGGCCGGGCCAGCAACGCCAACCCGTCGCGAATCAGGATGCCGCCACCCTGCTGGACCTGATGTACGACGGCTTCTACCTGCTGTTCCTGCTCAAAGGCAAGCATGCTCCCCTGGATGCCGACGTGTTCCGTGACCGCATCAAGCAGTTTCTGACAGCCTTCGAACGTGGCGCCGCACGCCTGCAAGCCCCCGCAGAAGACATCTACGCTTGCAAGTACGCCTTCTGCGCCACGGTGGATGAAGCTGTGCTGATGTCCAGCTTCAAGGTGCGTGAATCGTGGCAACGCCTGCCGCTGCAGTTGCAGTTCTTTGGCGAGCAACTGGCCGGTGAACAGTTCTTCGACAAGCTGGAAGACCTGCGCCGCCAGGGCGCGCCACGCTTGCAGGCACTCGAGGTCTTTCACATGTGCCTGCTGCTGGGCTTTCAGGGCAAGTACCTGTTGGAGGGCTCGGAAAAGCTGGGCTACCTCACGGCCCGACTGGGTGACGAGATTGCCCGCATGAAGGGCCACGGTGCCGGCTTCGCCCCGCATTGGTCCGCGCCGGATCGCATTCAGAACCAGCTCAAGAACGAAGTCCCGCTGTGGGTCATCGGTTCGGTGTTCGCCTTGATGGCCTTGTTGGGCTTTCTGGGCCTGCGCTGGCAGTTGACCGAGCAGGCTGGTACCACTGCGGGGCCTTGATGCCGTCGGGCAAATAGGTTTCTCCAGCAGCATACGCGTGCGGCTCGTCATGGGCATAACGGTACGCGTGGCCGTAGCCCAGCTCCTTCATCAATTTGGTGGGCGCATTGCGCATGTGCACCGGCACCTCACGCGATTTGTCCTGCTTCACGAAGGCCCTGGCCTGGTTGTAGGCCATGTAGCCTGCGTTGCTCTTGGCGGCCACCGCCAGATAGATCACGGCCTGTGCCAGCG
This sequence comes from Aquabacterium sp., assembly GCA_016185075.1. Taxonomy (GTDB): domain Bacteria; phylum Pseudomonadota; class Gammaproteobacteria; order Burkholderiales; family Burkholderiaceae_C; genus Aquabacterium. The sequence continues at coordinate 14,238 of JACPOH010000055.1, forward strand.
CCAGCTCGCCCTCTGGTGAGCCCAAGCGTTCGTACGTGGCGGCCGCATCATTGGCAATCTGCATGGCACGCGGGTCGGCCAGGCCAATGTCTTCCCAGGCCATGCGCACGATGCGCCGCGCGAGGTAACGCGGGTCCGCGCCACCATCCAGCATGCGACACAGCCAGTACAGCGCGCCATCGGGACTTGAGCCGCGCACGGACTTGTGCAGCGCCGAGATCTGGTCGTAGAAGTTGTCGCCACCCTTGTCGAAGCGGCGGGCATTGAGCGTCAGGGCGTTCTGGATGAAGTCGGCATCGATGCGGGCGATGCCTGCCGCGCCCGCCGCCGTGTTGCACTGCTCAAGCAGGTTGAGAAAGCGCCGCGCATCGCCATCGGCATAACCAACCAGGGTGTCCACAGCAAGATCGTCAAACTGCAGGTGCGACAGGGCTTTGGACTGCGCACGCGCCAACAGTTGCTTGAGCTCGTCTTCCGTGAGCGACTTGAGCACATAGACCTGGGCCCGAGACAACAAGGCCGAATTGACCTCGAACGACGGGTTCTCGGTGGTCGCCCCGATGAAGGTCACCAGGCCGGATTCCGCATAAGGCAGCAAGGCGTCCTGCTGCGACTTGTTGAAGCGATGGATTTCATCGACGAACAGGATGGTGTGCTTGCCACGCGCCAGGTTCTGCTCGGCCTGCTCCATCGCCGCCCGGATGTCCTTGACGCCCGAGAACACGGCCGACAGTGCGATGAACTCGCAATCGAAGGCCTGTGCCGTCAGGCGGGCCAGCGTGGTCTTGCCCACACCCGGCGGGCCCCACAGGATCATGGAGTGAGGCTTGCCTGACTGAAAGGCCAATCGCAGTGGCTTGCCTTCACCCAGCAGATGCGTCTGGCCGATGACATCGGACAGTTGGTGCGGCCTGAGGGCCTCTGCCAGCGGAGGCGCCGGCTCCAGTTTGAACAGGTCGGACATGGGGAGATTGTCGCAGCCGCCGGGCTGATCGTTTTTCAGACGCCACAAGGCCCGGAAATATGACGGTTTGATGAAGGTTAATACTGATTTGCGGATGGCGACGCAGGCGCATGCTGTCAATTCATACCCGGCGCTCGTTCAGGTCGGCCCTCCACAGAACCGCTCAAGAAGAAAGCTGAGGTGCCCCATGTTGACCCTGTCCATCCTCGCACTCGTGCTGGTGCCCATTGCCCTGGACGTCGCGCTGCGCGGTCGCCACCGGACCATCGAGTTGTCCTTGATCCGCCGGAAATAGGCTGTGCCGACAGAGGGGCTGGACAAATCCGCAACATCATGGGACAATCCCCTACTTCGCTGAGTTGCTGTCTTTGCAACGCAGAGAACCAAGTTCATCCCCTCTGACCTTTTTCAAGCCGGGTCGTCACAACGCAAGTTGCCTGTTCGCAGTGCCAACAACGCGTCGGGTGCCGACCATGAGCGTGTCTTGAGTTCCGGTTGGCGGCGATGCCGTCGCTTATCAACCGACTCACCGTGGCCCTGACCTGCGCAGCGTGCGCCCGCCACGAAGTACGGACACGAATCCATAGCGACCCCACCTTGGCCCAGGCCGTCTGACTGTTGTCAACGCCTGGCCGTGGCGTTTTGTTGCTTGCCTTTTGCGGCAAGCGGCAGCGCTTTGTCTTGCTTGAAAGTAGTCATGTCTCAAGAAAATCAAATCTCCCAGAACTCTCAGATCGACGCACCGGTGGACGAGTCGCGCGTCGATGCCCACAGCGCCTCGCTGATCGATGCCCTGGCGCGCCGCCTCCAAGCCGAAGAGTTCGGTGAAGAAGCCGATGAAGCTGTCGCAGAAGAAGGTGCTGAAACCGCCCAAGGCCCCCGTTTCGAGGACCTGGGGCTGAGCCCCATGCTGTGCCGTGCGCTGGGTGATTCTGGCTACACCCAGCCCACCTCGGTTCAGGTCGAAGCCATTCCCGCCGCACTGAAGGGCGCCGACCTGCGCGTGGCCTCCAGCACCGGCAGCGGCAAGACCGCTGCCTTCATGCTGCCCTCGCTGGAGCGCATCAGTGCCGCACGCGGCGACAACACCAAGCGCCGCGAAAAGGGCAAGACCTACGGCCCCCGAGTGCTGGTGCTGGCACCCACACGTGAACTGGCCATGCAGGTGGCCAAGGCTGCTGACACGTATGGCCGTCATCTGCAGGGCCTGCGTGTGGCCACCATCGTGGGTGGCGTGCCTTATGCTGCCCAGCTCAAGGCCCTGCGCGGCCCGCTGGACGTGCTGATCGCCACCCCTGGCCGTCTGCTGGATCACCTGGGTACGGGCGCCGCTGTGCTGTCCAACCTGGAAGTGCTGGTGCTGGACGAGGCCGACCGCATGCTGGACATGGGTTTCATCGATGACATCGAAGCGATCGCCGACCAGACGCCTGAAAACCGTCAGACCCTGATGTTCAGCGCGACCTTTGCCGGCCACGTGGGCCAACTGGCGCAACGCCTGACCCGCAACGCCGTGAGCATCGAAGTGGCCTCGCACACCGACAGCCACGACAACATCGAGCAACGCCTGCACCTGGCCGACTCGCTGATGCACAAGAACGACCTGCTGGACCACCTGCTGGCCGAGAAGTCGGTGGACCAGGCGGTGATCTTCACGGCCACCCAGCGTGACGCCGACATCCTGGCTGACCGCCTGGCCGACATGGGCCATGCCGTGGCTGCCCTGCACGGCGGCATGCCGCAAGGCCGCCGCAACCGCGTGCTGCAGGCACTGCGCAACCGCCAGTTGCGCGTGCTGGTGGCCACCGACGTGGCGGCCCGTGGCATCGACGTGCCCTCGATCACCCACGTGATCAACTACGGCATGCCCATGAAGCCGGAAGACTACGTGCACCGCATCGGCCGTACGGGCCGCGCCGGCCGCAGCGGCCTGGCTGTGACCCTTTGCGAGCGCCGTGACATCGGCATGATGCGTCGCATCGAGCGCTTCACCACGCAGCGCATCCCCGAGGCCGTGATCGAAGGCCTGGAGCCGCGCATGAAGGCTGGCGGCGACAGCCGTGGCCCTCGCATGGGCAAGCCCATGCCCGGCCACCGCAATCGCGAAGACCGTGGCGCGCCCCGCTTTGGCGCCAACCGCGAAGGCGGGTTTGGTGACCGCGGCGGTGATCGAGGCTTCGGCGGCGACCGGGGCGATCGCGGCGGTTTCGCCGGCGATCGTCCGGCTTTTGGCGGCAAACGTGAAGGTGGCTTTGGCGGTGATCGCCCTGCCTTCGGTGGCAAGCGTGAAGGCGGTTTCGGCGACCGTGGTCCTCGCGTCAACCACGAAGAACGTGGCGGTGATCGCGGTGGTTTTGGCGGCGATCGTGGCGGCTTCAACAAGGGCGGCTTTCACGCCGACCGCAGTGAGCGCAAGCCTTTTGGTGGTGACCGCCCGGCCTTCGGTGACCGTCCCCGTGGCGACCGCCCTGGCTTCGGTGGCGACCGCCCGTTTGGTGACCGCCCCGCATTCGGCGACCGCCCTCAAGGTGATCGCCCGTTCGGCAAGCCGTTTGGCGACAAGTCGGGTGGCAAGTCGTTCGGTGACAAGCCTGGTTTCGGTGGCAAGGCCTTTGGTGACAAACCCTTCGGCGGCAAGCCTGGCTTCAAGTCGGGCCCCAAGCCCGGGTTTGGCGGCAAGCGCCCAGGCTTCGGCAAGCGCGAAGGCTGATCACAGCCTTGAACGTCAGACCGTTTGCTGACGTTCTGCTGCAGACAGGAAAGAGAAGTTCAGGCCCGCAGCGTATGGGCCTGAACGTCAAACACACCGGGAAGAACCGTTCGGTGCCAGTGCTGCCTCACGGCAGCCGCACGCGACACATACCTGTCCAGGATCAACCTGCATGCTGCGTCACCAGTTGGCGCGCGATCAGGGTTGGTTCAACACATCGGCCCCTGCGGGCGGTGTGAACTGAAACCGGGTGGCCGGGAAGGCCACCTTGGACTCGAATTGCGCAAAGTCCAGGCGTGAGCGTTGGCCAAAGCTGTCCAGGATCTCCAGGGCGGCAAGCTGGCCATTCTTGGTGAAGCCAACGCGCACGGACTGGAACTGCCCGTCTTTGTGGCGCGGCAAGGCCTCCACCCATTCGAGAGATGACGTTGCCTGTGAAGACACGGGGGTCGCGGACGCCGCACCCTGTGATGAAGCAGTCGAACTCACGTTCTTGAGGGTGAAGTCCTTGTCCAGCGACCCACCTGCCAACAAGGCTGCAGGCGAAGCGCCAATCGTGGCGCTCATGGGCCGCACGGTCACCTGATTGAGGTCGGTGTCGTACAGCCAGACCTTCTTGCCATCGCCCACGATCAACTGTTCGGTCGGGCCCGCATAAGCAAACCGGAACTTGTCAGGGCGCTGGAATTCCAGCGTGCCCGTCGACTTGCGCGACTTCTTGCCATCCGGCGAGGTCACCACCTGTGTGAAGCTGGCGCGCGCCGTCTGCACGTCCTTGACGAAGCTGCGCAGCATGGCCACGGCGTCTGCTGCGTGGGCCACGTTGACCATGCCCGTCGCCCCCCACAAACTGGCGACCAGCGTGGCCGACGCCATCAGGCGCCCGATCTTGTTCATCTTCATGTTGTTGCGTGTTTCTGCCTGGATCAGGCATCCCAGGGCGCAGCGGTCGCGCCCCCTTCCCCACCGCGCGCCGGCGTGATGATCTCGCGGTTGCCGTTGGTCGACATCGACGAGACCAGGCCGGACTTCTCCATCTGCTCCAGCAGGCGTGCGGCTCGGTTGTAGCCAATGCGCAGGTGGCGCTGCACCAGCGAGATCGAAGCCTTGCGGTGCTGCAGCACGATGGAGACCGCGTTGTCGTACATCGGGTCCTGCTCGCCGTCGCCGCCGCCCGATGGCGAGCCATCCAGGTTGCTGCCTTCGTCGCTCAGGGTGCCGCCTTCCAGGATGCCCTCGATGTAGTTGGGCTCGCCCTGCGTCTTGAGGTACTCGACCACGCGGTGCACTTCTTCATCACTCACAAAGGCGCCGTGCACCCGCACAGGCAGGCCCGTGCCCGATGGCAGGTAGAGCATGTCCCCCTGCCCCAGCAAGGCTTCTGCGCCCATCTGATCCAGAATCGTGCGGCTGTCGATCTTGCTGCTGACCTGGAAGGAAATGCGCGTGGGGATGTTGGCCTTGATCAGGCCGGTGATCACGTCCACCGAGGGGCGCTGCGTGGCCAGGATCAAGTGGATACCGGCCGCACGGGCCTTCTGGGCCAGACGCGCAATCAGCTCTTCGATCTTCTTGCCCACGACCATCATCAGGTCGGCCAGCTCGTCGATCACGATCACAACATGCGGCAGGCGGTCCAGCGGCTCGGGTTCATCCGGCGTGAGGCTGAAGGGATTGGGGATCAGCTCGCCACGCGCCTTGGCCTCGTCCATCTTCTTGTTGTAGCCGGCCAGGTTGCGCACGCCCATCTTGGACATGAGCTTGTAGCGGCGCTCCATCTCGCCCACGGCCCAGTTCAGCGCATTGCCAGCCAGCTTCATGTCGGTCACGACGGGGCACAGCAGATGCGGGATGCCCTCGTAGACGCTCATTTCCAGCATCTTCGGGTCGATCAGGATCAGGCGCACATCACGCGCTTCGGCCTTGTAGAGCAGCGACAGGATGGTGGCGTTGATACCCACCGACTTACCAGAACCGGTCGTACCCGCCACCAGGCAGTGCGGCATCTTGGCCAGGTCGGCCACCACGGGCGCACCCACGATGTCCTTGCCCAGGCCGATGGTCAGCATGGACTGCGCCTCGTGGTAGACCTGCGAGCCCAGGATCTCGGTCAGGCGGATCATCTGGCGCTTGGCGTTGGGCAACTCCAGGGCCATCAGGTTCTTGCCCGGAATGGTCTCGACCACACGGATCGACACCAGCGACAGCGAACGCGCCAGATCCTTGGCCAGGTTGACGATCTGCGAGCCCTTGACGCCCGTAGCCGGCTCGATTTCGTAGCGGGTGATGACGGGGCCCGGCGAAGCCGCCACCACGCGCACCTCCACACCGAAGTCCTTGAGCTTCTTCTCGATCAGGCGGGAGGTCATCTCCAGCGTTTCGGCGGTGATGGTCTCCATGCGCCCCGAGGCGCTGTCGAGCAGGTCGATCTGTGGCAGCTTGTTGTCGCCCATCTCGGCGAACAAGGGCTTTTGCTTTTCCTTGACCACGCGCTCGGACTTGGGCACCTCGACCACGGGCTGCTCGATGATCAGCGGGATGGGCTCGGCCGGCAGTTCATGGCGCACCTCTTCGACCACACGTTCGCGCTCGATGGCGGCTTTCTCGCCGATGCGGATGTCTTGCGCGACTTCGCGCTTGGTTTCGCGCGTCTCGCGCAGGCGGTCTACCTGAGCGCCGATGCGTTCGGCCAGATCCAGCCAGGAAAACTTCAAGGCCATTGATGAACCCGCCACCAGCAGCGCAATCCACAACACCCCCGAGCCATTGAAGCCCAGCCACTTGCTGCTGAGCTGCCCCAGCGTCAAGCCGAGGATGCCGCCTGCGTGTTCCCCTGCTCGATCGGCGCAGGGTTGGCACCCACTGTCACGCTCACCGCCGAATCCCGCCGAAGCCAACGCGCCAGCCCACCCAGCAACACACGCAACCCAACCAGCAGCAACCACCAGGCCGATTGCCCGAACAGAAACTGCATCAAATCAGAGCCGTAGGCCCCCAGGTGCCCCACCCAGTTGCTGGGCTCCAGATGCTGGCCCGATGTGGTGAAGGCAGGGTCCTGACGGTTGTGGCTGAGCATGGCCAGCAAGGCCAGCAACAAGAACACGCCGCCCAGCAAGAGACCGGCCTGGAAACGCAAGGTGTTTTCGACGGGGGTGGAAGGCTCGACCACCGGCGCGACTGGCACACGGTGCAAACGACCACTGACACGCACGCCGGCAGCCGGCTCGGCCCTGCTGCGATCGCTGGCCTTGGCCGGCGCAGCACCTTCGGAACGGAGAGAACCCAGGGGAAATGTCATGCCACGCATTGTGGGGGAATTTCGCCCATGAAAAACGCCCCTCGCGAGGGCCGCGAGAGGCGTTTACACAGAGAAACTGCAGCGGAAATCAGGCAGTGGCGGCCAGGCGATCCTTGAGCACCACACTGCCGGTGTCCTGGGTCTCGATCAGGCCACGCTCTTCCAGATCCTTCATCACGCGCGACACCATTTCACGCGAGGCACCCACATGCTTGGCCAGATCCTGGCGCGACACCTTGCCGCGGATGACCTTTTCGCCAGCGTCTTCGTCGGCCATGTCCAGCAGGGCGCGGGCCACGCGGCCATACACATCCAGCAGGGCCAGGGATTCGATCTGGCGGTCGGCATTGCGCAGGCGCTGAACCAGACCACGCAGGATGGCGTAAGACAACGAGGAGTTCTCGGGCAGACAGCGGGCGAACTCGGCACGGCCCAGCACCAGCACATCGGTCTGCACTTCGGCGCGGACGGTGGCGGAGTGGGGCTCGTTGTCGATCAGGCTCATTTCGCCCAGGTAATCGCCGGCTTCCAGCACGGCGAGGATGACTTCGCGGCCGCGCTCGTCGGAGGCCACCACGCGGGCACGGCCCGTCAGCAGGATGAACAGGGAATTGGTCTTGCGACCGCGCTCGACGATCAGTTCGCCCCGACGATAACGACGCTTGACCACGCCTTCGGCGATCGACTCGGCTTGCGCCTGAGTCAGCATCGAGAACAGCGGTACGCGCCGGATCAGATCGAGATTGGACAACATGGCCATGGCAGCTCCTCTTTGTGCAGACGGGATGGGCCTGTCAAGAAAACATGAATTCAGGTGAGACTTTTCACCTGTGCGGTGTGTGACAAACAACCTGTCTCTACAATTTTCGGCAGGGGTTCGGAAATATTGAGCACTTTATGCAGCGACACTGCCCGCCCAAGGGCAAAAGAGCGCCGTGAAATCCTCACTGTTCCGCACCGGCTAAGCTTCGCACCACGACATCACCAGACAGAAAGACCGCCATGAGCGCCGTACAACACAGCAACGTCCTGATCCTGGGCTCGGGCCCCGCCGGCTACACGGCCGCCATTTATGCCGCTCGCG
>JACPOH010000056.1 GCA_016185075.1 Aquabacterium sp.
GAAGGTCTCTTCCTTGCCCAGGTAATCACCATCGAGCTTGACGCCGGTGATCACATAACGAGGCCCTTCGGTCACATTGATGGCAATCGAGATGTCCTGCTTGTCAGGCGAGATGGCCACCTGGGTGGACTCGATCTTGAACTCCAGGTAGCCGCGATTCAGGTAGTAGGCCTTGATGGATTCCAGGTCGGCATTGAGCTTGGAGCGCGCGTACTGGTCGGACTTGGTGTACCAGGTCAGGTAGCCGCCCGTGGTCAGGTCCATCTGCGACAGCAAGGTGCTCTCGGAGAAGGCCTGGTTGCCGGTGATGCGGATGCTCCGGATCTTGGTGACTTCGCCTTCGGTCACCGTGAAGGTCACGTTCACACGGTTGCGCTCGGCCGGTGTGATCGTGGTGACCACTTCGACCCCGTACAAGCTGCGCGTGAGGTACTGGCGCTTGAGCTCCTGCTCGGCGCGATCAGCCAATGCGCGGTCAAACGGCTGGCCTTCACCAATGCCGACGTCCTTCAGGGCTTTGACCAGGTTGTCCTTGTCGAACTCCTTGGTGCCCACAAACTCCACACGAGAGATCACAGGGCGTTCTTCCACGACCACGACCACGACGTTGCCGTCGATCTGGATGCGCACGTCCTTGAACAGGCCGGTGGCAAAAAGGGAACGCAAACCGGCGGCGCCCTTGTCATCGGTATAGGTGTCGCCCACGCGGAAAGGCAGCGAGGCAAACACGGTACCAGCGTCGGCACGCTGCAGGCCTTCAACGCGGATGTCCTTGAGCACGAAGGGCTCGACAGCCCATGCAGCCTGGAACAAGGAGGATGCCAGCAAGGCAGCGAGCAGGGTCGGCTTGAACCGGACAGCAGTCATGGAAGGAATTTGCATGCGGAAGTAACTCAGTGCGCGCCCATCAGGCGCGCCAGGTCGTTGTAAAGGGCCAGTGACATCATCATCAACATGATGGCGACGCCACCGCGTTGCAGGCGTTCCAGCCACCGTTCAGAAACGGGCCGGCCCGTGACACCCTCGAAAAGATAATACATGAGGTGCCCACCATCGAGGACGGGCAGTGGCAGCAAATTGAGCACCCCCAGGCTGACACTGACCAACGCCAGAAAGCCCACATAGTAGGCCCAGCCCAGACGAACGGACTGCCCCGCGTAATCGGCGATGGTCAAAGGGCCGCTCAAATTCTTGATGGAGGCCTGGCCGATCAGCATCTTGCCAAGCATGTCGAGGCTCAGGCAGGACACGTCCCAGGTTTTCACCAGGGCCCGCTGCATGCCTTCGATCAAACCGTAGCGCACCGTGACCGTGGCCGCAGGCCCGCCCAGAGCGGCATCGATGCGAGGCAGCATCTGCCCGTCCACCTGTTTCATCACCGGCAGCACGCGCAAGTCCAGCACCTGCCCGCCGCGCTCGACCCGCATGGCCATCGGCAGGGCCTGCCCCTTGTCCTGGCTTTGGCGGATGATGCGCAACAAATGCGACACATCGCTGGGCTGCTGCCCATTGACGTCGAGCACCCGGTCACCGCTGCGCAGCCCGGCCTTCTGAGCCGCGCCGCCATCCAGCACCGAGCGGATGACAGGTTCGCCATAAGGCCCTGTCAAACCGATGCGGCTCATCAGCTCACCATCGACTTCTGCGACGCTGATCTGGCTGAGCTTGAGTTTCAGAAGGCGCTCGCCCCCTGAAGGCTGATCGGCCGTCACTTTGGACTGCACGCGCAACACCAGATCCTGACCCTTGAGTGCATGCTGGGTCAAACGCCATTGCAGGTCATTCATGGAGCGGACGGCAGACCACGCAGCCTCCTCACCGGCATCCACACCCTCAGGCCTGATGGCCACAATCTCGTCGCGCGCCTGCAGGCCAGCCTGCGCCGCCAGGCTGCCCGCCTTGGGTTGAGCAAACCAGGGACGCAACTCCGAGACGCCAGCCCAGTTCACACACGCATACAGGAGCACCGCCAGGGCCAGGTTGGCCAGAGGCCCTGCCGACACGATGAATGCGCGGTGTCGCAAGGGCTTGCGGTTGAACGCACGATGCAGTTCGGCCGCGGCCACCGCGCCTTCACGCTCATCCAGCATCTTGACGTAGCCGCCCAATGGCAAGGCCGACACCACGAACTCGGTTTCGCCGCGCATGCGCGACCACAGCACACGGCCAAATCCGACCGAGAAGCGCAGCACCTTGACATCACACGCCACGGCAGCACGGTAGTGTCCGTACTCATGGATGACCACCAACACGCCAATGGTGAGGATGAACGCCAGCACGGTGATCAGCATCGCCCTACTCCTTGGAACACAGCCTTTGGGACACCCGGTGACGCAGGCCGCCTGCTCAGCGAGCCAGCCCCTTCACCACGGACTCTGCCACAAGGCGCGCCTGCGCATCGAGCGACAGCAAGCCCTCTACCGACGCCACAGCACCTGATGGCACGACGCAGTCGGACAAAGTCTGCAGGTTCACGCTGTGGATCTGATCGAAGCGGATACGGCGATTCAGGAAGGCGTCCACCGCCACCTCGTTGGCCGCATTGAGCACGCAGGTGCTGCCGGGTGCCGCCCGCAGAGTCTGCCAGGCCAGTTGCAAACCAGGGTAGCGAGCCGAATCCGGCTGCTCGAAGGTCAGCGCAGACAGGCGGCTGAAGTCCAACAGATCCGCGCCCGATTCGATGCGCTCAGGCCAGGACAAGCCATAGGCAATGGGCACCCGCATGTCCGGCGTGCCCAACTGAGCGAGAACAGACCGATCGCGGCACACCACCATGGAGTGGATGATGCTTTGCGGATGCAGCACCACGCGGATCTGTTCGGGCGTCAGGTTGAACAGCCAGCGCGCCTCGATCACCTCCAGCGCCTTGTTCATCATGGTGGCCGAGTCCACCGAAATCTTGCGCCCCATCACCCAATTCGGGTGCGCACAAGCCTGCTCCGGCGTGATGTCGGCAAACGTGGCCGGGTCACGCTGCCGGAAAGGCCCGCCGGAAGCGGTCAGCACAATGTGGTCGATGCGAGAGGCCCAGGTCGCCGGGTCTTCGGGCAGGCATTGGAAAATGGCCGAGTGCTCGCTGTCAATCGGCAGCAAGGTGGCGCCGCCCTCCTGGACGGCCTGCATGAACAGGCTGCCACCGACCACAAGGGCTTCCTTGTTGGCCAGCAAGAGCCGCTTGCCGGCCCGCGCAGCCGCCAGACACGGCGCCAGACCAGCCGCGCCGACGATGGCCCCCATCACGACGTCCACATCGGGGTGCGATGCGATCTCGCACAGCGCCTGCTCGCCATCCAGCACCTCCGTGCGGAGGCCCGCCTCACGCACCTTCTCGCGCAATTGCGAGGCCAGCGCTTGCGAAGGCATCACGGCAAACCTGGGCTGATGGCGGACGCACTGCGCCAGCAGTTCATCGACGCGGGAAGCCCCGCTCAGGGCCCAGATCTCGAAACGCCCGGGGTGACGCGCGGCCACGTCGAGCGTGTTGGTCCCGATGGAGCCCGTCGCCCCCAGGATGCACAGGCGTTGAGGGCGGCTGGAAAGGTGGTCAACCATGGCACAAGGTCATCAAAGCCAGCGACAAGGGCAGCACCGGCAGCAGCGCGTCGATGCGGTCCAGCACACCGCCGTGGCCCGGCAGCAACTGGCTGCTGTCCTTGGCCCCGGCCTGGCGCTTGATCAGGGACTCGAACAAGTCCCCCACCACGCTCATGGCAGCCAGGAAGGCCAGCGCCCCCAGCATGCCGGCAGGGCCCAGCCCCATCAGCAAACGACTGTACAGGCTGGGAGAGTCCACCCCGACGTTACGGTCGATCCAGATCCAGATGAGAGACAGCAGCGCAACGGCCACCATGCCGGACCAGACACCCTCCCAGCTCTTGCCGGGACTGATCGATGGGGCCAGCTTATGCTTGCCAAAAGCACGCCCACCGAAGTAGGCGCCGATGTCAGCCGCCCACACCAGACAGAAGACCGACAACAGGTAATTCAGGCCCTGAGCCTTGCTTTCGACCAGCGCCAGCCAGGCCAGCACCAGCAGTGCCAGACCCAGCAGCCGGCGAGGCCATTGAGGCACCTGCTTCCAGTACACCGTGCCGAAACGCAACACGGCGGCGCCACCGAGCACCCAGATCACCAAAGCAGCCAGCCAGATGACCGAAGGCGTGGCAAAGCCCACCAGCGGATGCCCCCAACCATGCACATGCCCGGCGGAAGCCGACAACTCAGGCTGCCCGCCGCCCCACACGGCCAGCTTGAGATACTGCCCGACAAACAGGCATGCCCCCGCCACGGCAGCGCCCATCATGACCGCACGGATACCAGGCGCCTCGTTCAGGCGAGACCACTCCCAGCCGGCGGCAGAAATGAACACCAAGGTCAGCACCGCAAATGGCCAGGCGACCTGTGCCGCGAGTGTGGGCAGCAGAATGGCCACCAGGATCAGCGCGGTGATGACACGTTGCTTGAGCATCAGCTTCTCCCGTCAAACAGCGTCAGACGTGCCGGCACGGCCATCATCGTTGTCATCGCCACTGCCGATGGCCCCCTCGCCCTCGCCGGACGACCCCACGTCGCCAAAACGACGCTCGCGCTGAACGTAACTGGCCAGCGCCTTGTCAAGCTCCCTGTCGTCAAAATCAGGCCACAGGCAGTCGGTGAAATACAGCTCGGCGTACGCGCTCTGCCACAGCAGGAAGTTGGAAAGGCGCACCTCCCCCCCCGTGCGGATGAACAGATCGGGGTCCGGTGCGTAGTTCATGGCCATGTAGCGCGACAGCGTGGCCTCATCCAGTTGATCGGCAGGCACCCCGGCGAGCATGGCCTGACGCGCCGCCTGCACGATGTCCCAACGACCACCATAGTTGAAGGCCACCGTCAGAATCAGACGGCTGTTGTCGACCGTCGCGGCCTGCGCCTCCAGCAAGGCATTTCGCACCTTCTCCGACACATTGGCCAGGTCGCCAACCACGCGAATGCGCACGCCATCAGCCTTGAGCTTGACCAGGTGCTTGGAGAGCGCGACAAGGAGCAGGCTCATCAAGCCCGACACCTCTTCCTCGGGGCGTTTCCAGTTCTCCGACGAAAAGGCAAACACCGTGAGGAAGCCAATGTGCCGATCAGCGGCGGCCTGAACCACCTTGACCAGCGCGTCCACCCCAGCCTTGTGCCCCACGCCACGCGGCATGAATCGTTTGCGAGCCCAACGCCCATTGCCGTCCATGACGATCGCAACGTGACGAGGAACCGGATCAGCAGCGGGAGACTTGGCCATCAGCGCAACAGTGATGTAGAGGGTGCTCGCGCCAGCAGGTAAGCGCGCCAGAAACACAGCGAGGCGGCAATGCCGCCTCAGACTGCGTCGAGATTATGACAAAGTGCGGACGATTAAACGGCCAGCACTTCGGCCTCTTTCGTGGCCACCAACTTGTCGATCTCGGCGATCGTCTTGTCAGTGAGCTTCTGAACGTCGTCTTGCGAACGGCGGTCTTCGTCTTCGGTGATTTCCTTGTCTTTGAGCAGGCGCTTGGCGTGCTCGTTGGCATCGCGACGCAGATTGCGCACCGCCACCTTGGCATCCTCGCCAGCGCTCTTGACCACCTTGGTGAGTTCCTTGCGGCGCTCTTCGGTCAGAGGCGGCATCGGCACACGGATCAGATCGCCCTGGGCGGACGGGTTCAGGCCCAGATCCGACTCACGGATGGCCTTCTCGATCTTGGGGCCCATGCCCTTTTCCCAGGGCTGGACGCTGATGGTGCGCGCATCGACCAGAGACACGTTGGCCACCTGGCTGATGGGCACCAGGGAGCCGTAGTAGTCAACCTGAACCTGATCCAGGATACCCGGGTGGGCGCGACCCGTACGGATCTTGGCCAGTTCGTTCTTGAAGGCCTCGATCGACTTGAGCATTTTCTGCTCGGCGTTTTTCTTGATTTCTGCGATGCTCATGGAGAACTCCGTGCGAATGTTTTACAGCCTGACAAACGCTTGAGAGAAATGACTAGATGACAGGCAAGCGTACACGACTCAGACGTGGACAAGCGTGCCTTCGTCCTCGCCCAGCACCACGCGCTTGAGCGCGCCCGGCTTGAAGATCGAGAACACCTTCAGAGGCAGGTTCTGATCGCGGCACAGCGCAAACGCGGTCGCATCCAGCACCTGCAGATTCTTGATCAGGGCCTCGTCAAACGTGATGCTGCCATAACGCGTGGCCGAGGGATCCTTCTTGGGATCAGCGGTGTAGACGCCGTCCACCTTGGTGGCCTTTAGCATGATTTCCGCGCCAATTTCAGCACCGCGCAGCGCGGCAGCCGTGTCGGTCGTGAAGAAAGGGTTGCCCGTGCCAGCCGCAAACACCACCACCTTGCCCTCTTCGAGGTACTGCAAGGCCTTGGGGCGCACATAGGGCTCGACCACCTGGTCGATGCTGATGGCCGACATCACGCGTGCCGTCATGCCTTCCTGGCGCATGGTGTCGGCCAGGGCCAGAGAGTTCATCACGGTGGCCAGCATGCCCATGTAATCCGCCGTGGCGCGGTCCATGCCGACCGAGCCGCCCGCCACGCCGCGGAAGATGTTGCCGCCGCCGATCACCACAGCCACCTGGGTACCCAGGGCCGTCACCTCTTGGATTTCCTTGACCATGCGAACAATGGTCGCGCGGTTGATGCCGTAGGCATCGTCACCCATGAGGGCTTCACCAGAAAGTTTCAAGAGGATGCGCTTGTAGGCGGGCATTCGAACGTCCTTGTTTGATGACTTGCGGCAGGCTCAAAGGTTATCGCAACTTTGAACCCACCCAGACCTGAGGTCTTTGAGAGACTGGTTGCGCAATGGTTCCAACCATTGGCCAACCTTGTTTTGTAAAGCCCCTGCCGCGGGGGCAGAGCAAAGCCACATAGCACAAGGGGGCCAGAAGCCCCCTTGTTTTGCGTCGGGTTACTGACCCTTGGCGGCGGCCACCGTGGCGGCCACTTCAGCAGCGAAGTCGTCTTGCTTCTTCTCGATGCCTTCGCCCACGATGAACATCGTGAAGCCCTTGATCGAGGTGTTGGTCGACTTCAGGTACTGCTCGACGGTCTGCTTGCCGTCGGCGGCCTTCACGAAGACCTGGTTCAGCAGCGACACTTCCTTGAGGTACTTCTGAACGGCGCCTTCGATCATCTTGGCGGCGATGTCAGCGGGCTTGCCAGACTCGGCGGCCTTGGCCGTGGCGACGCTGCGCTCGGTCTCGATCAGGGCTGCAGGCACATCAGCCGACGACAGCGACACAGGCTTCATGGCGGCGATGTGCATGGCCACGTCCTTGGCGGCCACGTCGTCACCGTCGAACTCCACGACCACGCCGATGCGGGCGCCGTGCAGGTAGGCAGCCAGCTTGCCACCGTCAGCATAGCGCTTGAAGCGGCGGATGGACATGTTCTCGCCGATCTTGCCGATCAGACCCTTGCGGACTTCTTCCACGGTGGGGCCGAAACCGTCTTGCGACAGGGGCAGCTCGCCAATGGCGGCCACGTCTGCGGGGTTGTTCTGGGCGATCAGCTCGGCCACCGACTTGGCAAAAGCCAGGAAGGATTCGTTCTTGGAAACGAAGTCGGTTTCGCAGTTGATTTCGACCAGGGCGCCGGTGGAACCCGACACGGCGGCAGACACCACGCCTTCAGCCGTCACGCGAGCGGCGGCCTTCGAAGCCTTGCTGCCCAGCTTGACACGCAGGATCTCTTCAGCCTTGGCGAAGTCGCCGTCGGCCTCGGTCAGAGCCTTCTTGCACTCCATCATGGGAGCATCGGTCTTGGCGCGCAGTTCGGCGACCATGCTGGCGGTAATAGCAGCCATTTGCTTTCTCCGTTTGATTCAGGTGCGGTGTCATCACCGCATCACAAGAAAATCTGTTTGAAAAAAAGGGGCTGATCGTCAGCCCCTTCTTCTTGAGTCAAGGCAGCTTAGGCAGCTTCGTTGACTTCCACGAACTCGTCGTCGCCACCGGCGGCAGCGGCAACCACTTCGTTCACGGCGTTGGCCTTGCCTTCCAGCACGGCGTCAGCCACAGCCTTGGCGTACAGTGCCACAGCCTTGGAAGAGTCGTCGTTGCCGGGGATGACGTAGTCGATGCCTTCGGGCGAGTGGTTGGTGTCAACCACGCCGATCACGGGAATGCCCAGCTTCTTGGCTTCGGCGATGGCGATCTTGTGGTAACCGACGTCGATCACGAACAGGGCGTCAGGCAGAGCGTTCATGTCCTGAATGCCGCCGATGTCCTTTTCCAGCTTGGCCAGTTCACGTTGGAACAGCAGGCCTTCCTTCTTCTTCAGGTTGTCCAGGCCGGTTTCGACCTGAGCCTGCATGTCCTTCAGCTTCTTCAGCGAACCCTTGACCGTCTTGAAGTTGGTCAGCATGCCGCCCAGCCAACGCTGGTTCACGTAAGGCACACCAGCGCGTTCAGCTTCCAGGGCGATGGTGTCGCGAGCTTGACGCTTGGTACCGATCATCATCACGGTGCCGCGGCGAGCCGACAGCTGCTTGATGAACTTCAGAGCCTCTTCGAACGCAGGCTGCGTCTTTTCGAGGTTGATGATGTGGATCTTGTTGCGATGGCCGAAGATATACGGGGCCATCTTGGGGTTCCAGAAGCGGGTTTGGTGACCGAAGTGGACACCGGCTTCCAGCATTTCGCGCATGGATACGGACATGGAATGCTCCAGAGGTTGGTTCTAGAAGCCGCCAGCGATCTCAGGGGGCGCCTCAGGCCAGACATGGCCTTGAGCCCCGCTGCGACACCTTGGGAATTGACGGCTTCGCGAGTAATTTGCCCAAACCATTTCGGGCAAACTCTGGCATTCTAGCATGAATCTCAGCGTTTGCCCTTGCCGCTCTTGCGGCTGGCCGCTTTCTTGCCCGCCGTCTTGGCTGATCGGGCCGCACCGCCCGATCGCTGCACCACGGCCTCGGGTGCCGCACCGCGCTCCCGCCCCTTGGGCGCAGCCTTGCCGCTGCCCTTGCCGGCTGATTTCGCACCCCGCTTGGCGGCACGATCGACTTCCTGGATATCCGCCAATTCCTCCTGCGCCGACACGTCACCCGCCCAGGGCGCATCCGCCCCACGCCCCCGGCGACGCGCCCCCGCTGGCGCACCAGCAGGCCGCAACTCGCCCCCCTCACGCACCATGCGGAAATCGATCTTGCGGGTATCGAGGTCGACGCGACTCACCTGCACACGGACACGGGTGCCCACGCTGTAGCGCACACCCGTGCGTTCGCCACGCAACTCCTGGCGCGCCTCGTCAAACCGGTAGTACTCACCACCCAGCTCGGTGATGTGGATCAGGCCCTCGACATACAGGCCATCCAGTTGCACGAACAAGCCGAAGCTGGTGGCAGCCGTCACGGTGCCACCATATTCTTCGCCCAGACGCTCGCGCATGAACATGCACTTGAGCCAGGCCTCCACATCACGCGAAGCCTCGTCCGCCCGGCGCTCGTTGGCACTGCAATGGATGCCCACGGTCTCCCAGGCGGCCAACTCGTCAGGCGGCAGCTTGATGCGCGAAGAGGCCTTGGTCGGCGCCGCAGGCAGCCCCTTGGAGGACGCCCCAGGCCTGCCCCCGGGCTTCTTCTTGAACGTCCCCACGGACGACACCACCCCAGGGGGCACCTTCAGGCCGTAGCGCCCACTGCCGAGCAGGGCCTTGATCACACGGTGCACGAGCAAGTCCGGATAACGGCGGATGGGGCTGGTGAAGTGGGTGTAGGCCTCGTAGGCCAGACCAAAGTGGCCACTGTTGACCGGGGTGTAGATCGCCTGCTGCATCGAGCGCAACAGCATGGTGTGGATCTGCGTGGCATCCGGACGGTCCTTGGTGGCCTGCGCGATCGCCTGGAAGTCACCAGGCGTGGGCTCCTCCCCCAGACTCAGGCCAAGGCCCAGCGCCTTCAGGTAGTTCTTGAGCAAGGCTCGCTTTTCAGGCGTCGGCCCCTCGTGAACACGGAACAGGGAAGGATGCTTGGCGCGCGCGATGAAATCCGCCGAGCACACATTGGCAGCCAGCATCGCCTCTTCAATCAGGCGGTGCGCTTCCGTGCGCACACGGGGCACGATCTTCGCAATACGCCCGTTGTCATCACAGACGATCTGGGTCTCGGTCGTATCGAAATCGACCGCCCCACGGCTGGAGCGCGACTTCAGTAAGGCACGGTACACCTCATGCAAGTGCAGCAGATGCGGCACCAGTTCCGCACGCTTCTGAGCCTCCGGGCCACGCGTGTTGCCCAGAATGGCCGCCACCTCGGTGTAGGTGAAGCGCGCGTGTGAGTTGATCACCGCGGGATAGAACTGGTAAGCGTGGACCTCACCATCATCCTTGACCAGCATGTCGCACACCATGGACAGTCGCTCGACTTCGGGGTTGAGCGAACACAGCCCATTGGACAACTTCTCCGGCAACATCGGGATGACGCGCCGAGGGAAGTACACCGACGTCGCCCGCTCGTACGCATCGCGATCCAGGGGGTCGCCAGGCTTCACGTAATGGCTGACGTCTGCAATCGCCACCAGCAGGCGCCACCCGTTGGGCGCCTTGGAGCGACCAATGGTCGCGGGCTGGCAGTACACCGCATCGTCAAAGTCGCGCGCATCCTCACCGTCGATCGTGACCAGTGGCACGTCGGTCAGGTCGATTCGCCCCTTCTTGTCGACCGCGCGCAGCTTCTCAGGCAGCTTGGCCGCCTGAGCCAAAGTGTCCTCGTTGAAGCGATGCGGCACCTCGTACTTGCGCACAGCGATCTCGATCTCCATGCCTGGGTCGTCGATGCCACCCAGCACCTCCGTGACGCGCCCGACCGGTTGCGCATTGAGAGAGGGCGCCTCGGTCAGCTCGACGGCCACCACCTGCCCCGGCTCTGCATTGGCCGTCGCTTTGGCGGGGATCAGGATGTCGCGCCCGAACCGGCGATCTTCAGGCGCCACGAGCCAGGCACCGCCTTCATGCAGCAAGCGGCCGATGATGGGCGTCTTGCGACGCTCGACGATCTCAAGGACCAAGCCCTCCGGGCGGCCCTTGCGGTCAAAGCGCACCACACGAACCTTGACCCGATCGCGGTGCATGACCGCGCGCATCTCCTGGGGCGACAGGTAAATGCTGGCATCGCCTTCATCAGGCTGAACGAAGCCGTGGCCATCACGGTGGCCCTGGACGGTGCCAATGACTTCGCTCATGAGGTTCACAAAATTTTGAGAGGGTGTTGTCATAGTCATCATTTTGATGCTAGAATTGCATTCTTCGCTGATGACTGAGGCACATATTTCACAAGGCGATTCACAGTGTGAACCGCGTGAAGTATGCGCAGGCAGTCAGAAGCAAAAAAGTACCTGCCCAGGTGGCGGAATTGGTAGACGCACTAGTTTCAGGTACTAGCGGGTAACTCCGTGGAGGTTCGAGTCCTCTCCTGGGCACCAATTGAAGAGCCGCTTCGATGTCATGATCGAAGCGGCTTTTTCTTTGCCTGATCACCCACGCCCCGACGGGATCGCGGCAGGCCACGCAAGCTGCATGCGATGAAACATGCGATGAAAGTAAAAAGCTGGTAATCATCAAATCTGCAAGTGCAAAGCCAGCGTACACCGTTTCCCGGATCGCAGCACCCCCTGTGGCGCTTGTCGCACACCCTGGCGCCCCACCTGGACGCACGCCAGCGACCAGCAAAGGCCAGCCCTGTTGAATTTCAGTTTTTTTGATGCAAGCAGACCACAAATACTGAAACCAGAAAAAAATCGTGCTATAGTCTAAGACTCGATGATGCGCTGGCAACAACGCTGAATCAAACAAGTACCTGCCCAGGTGGCGGAATTGGTAGACGCACTAGTTTCAGGTACTAGCGGGTAACTCCGTGGAGGTTCGAGTCCTCTCCTGGGCACCAATTGAAAAGCCGCTTCACGCACTAGTTTCAGGTACTAGCGGGTAACTCCGTGGAGGTTCGAGTCCTCTCCTGGGCACCAATTGAAAAGCCGCTTCGATCTTGCATCGAGGCGGCTTTTTCATTTGCACCACCTGACACGGGCATCAAGCACCCATGAAAAAAGCAGCCCGCAGGCTGCTCTCAAACGTGAATGAATCAGCGCGCCCGGCGCCCGGTCACACCTTGTAGCGCTTCATCAAGGCTTCCGGCCGAAGGGTGTCATAGTCCTCGAACGGCTGATGGATCCAGGGGCTGGTGGGCAAGGTTTCAACGTAGTAGTCAGGCGTGTAGCTGGACACGCCCTTCACCCAGATCACGGCCGAGCGCAGTTCCGTGATCGCCGGCATGCTGCGAAGACGGTCCACCACAGCACGCAGCGTGACCCCGGAATCGGCCAGGTCGTCCACCAGCAGGACGCGCCCTGCCAGTTCACCCTTGGGCATGGTGATGTACTTGGCCATGTCCAGCCGCCCCTGCAGGGTGCCGCCATCATCACGGTAAGAACTCGTGGACATGATGCCCAGCGGGCGATCAAAGATGCGCGACAGCACGTCACCAGGGCGCATGCCACCACGAGCCAGGCACAGGATCTGATCGAACTGCCAACCCGAGGTGTGCACCTTCAGGGCCAGACGCTCCGTCAGCTGGTGGTACTCCTCCCAGGAGACATACAGATGCTTGCCGTCGTCAGTGAGCATGAGAACTTCCTTCTTGCTGATTTGCGATGGTTGAGGCTTGGAGCCAGCCGGCGACAACTGAATCAACCCTTATAAGGGTGACGCAACAGGATCGTGTGGTCACGATCCGGGCCCGTGGACACCATGTCGATGGGCGCACCGATGAAGGCTTGCACTCGCTCCAGGTAAGCACGCGCATTGGCAGGCAACTTGTCCCATTCGGTGATGCCGAAGGTGGTGCCCTCCCAGCCCGGGAAGGTTTCGTAGATCGGCTCACAGGCGATGATTTCGTCGGCGTCCAGCGGCAGGATGTCCACGCGCTGCCCGTTGAGCATGTAACCCGTGCACACGTTGATTTCCTTGAGGCCGTCCAGCACATCGAGCTTGGTGATGCACAGGCCCGAGATGCCGTTGATCAGCACCGAGCGCTTGAGCGCAGCGGCATCCAGCCAGCCACAGCGTCGGGCACGGCCGGTAACGGTACCGCGCTCCTGACCCACGGTAGACAGGTGGTAGCCCACCGTGTCGGGCGTTTCCCAATCCAGCTCGGTCGGGAAAGGGCCGCTGCCGACACGCGTTGTGTAGG
The DNA here is from genome assembly GCA_016185075.1 of Aquabacterium sp. Classification (GTDB taxonomy): domain Bacteria; phylum Pseudomonadota; class Gammaproteobacteria; order Burkholderiales; family Burkholderiaceae_C; genus Aquabacterium. The sequence continues at coordinate 13,210 of JACPOH010000056.1, forward strand.
CCTTCGTGATGCCCAGGATGTAGTGCAGCTTGTCAGGGCCCACGCCCGAACCGGCGGCGGCATTGCCGGCCACGCAGTTGCTGGACGTCACGTAAGGATAGGTGCCATGGTCGATGTCCAGCAGCGTGCCTTGTGCGCCTTCGAACAGCACGCTGCCGCCTGCCACATTGTGGCCATGGATCTTCACACCGACATCAGCCAGCATGGGCAGGATCTGCTCGGCAGCCTTCATGGCCTGGTCGTAGATGGGCTGGAATTCCAGCGCCTCGGACTTGAGGTAGCCCTTGAGCGCGAAGTTGTGCAACTCCAGCAACTCCTTGAGCTTGGCCGCGAAGCGCTCGGGGTGCTTCAGGTCCTGCACGCGCAATGCGCGACGGGCGACCTTGTCTTCATAAGCCGGGCCGATGCCCTTGCCGGTTGTGCCGATCTTGCCGCTGCCACTGGTTTCGCGCAGCGCTTCACGAGCCTTGTCGACCTGAACGTGGAAAGGCAGGATCAGCGGGCAGGATTCGCTGATGAACAGGCGCGAGCGCACGTTCAGGCCGGCGGCCTCCAGGCGCTCGATCTCGGACAGCAGATGGGTGGGGTCCACCACCACGCCGTTGCCGATGTAGCAGGCCACGCCGTCGCGCATGATGCCCGAAGGGATCAGTTGCAGCGCGGTTTTCTTGCCATTGATGACGAGGGTGTGACCGGCATTGTGGCCACCCTGGAAACGAACGACGGCGGCGGCGTGGTCGGTCAACCAGTCAACGACCTTGCCTTTGCCTTCGTCACCCCATTGGGTGCCGACGACCACGACATTGCGGGCGGATGCGGTGCCCGGACGAGCCGACGCACTGGTGGACACGGTAATGCTTTGCATGGCGGATTCCTGTTTCGCAGAGAAGGGCCGGGGCGCTTACAGCGCGCGCACCGACCAGCGTCCATCGACCAGCGCAAGTTCGCGATCGCAGTCGAATTCCTGGACGTCGTGTTCATGTCCGGGCAGCACACACACCACGGTGTGGCCCTGCCCTCTCAGTGCGCGCACGGCCTGGCGCAAGGCGGGATCTTCACCCCAGGGAGCACGCACGGCCGAACGCACGGCCAGCCCTTTGAGGCCAGCCAGCAGGTCAGCGAGGATCTTCAGGTCGAGACTGAAGCCCACGGCGGGACGACGACGGCCGAAAACCGCCCCCACCTCGTCGTATCGGCCACCACGGACCAAGGCATCGGCGTGCCCCTTGGCGTAAATGGCAAAGCGGGTGCCACTGTAGTAGGCATACCCGCTCAGGTCGGACAAATCGAAGCCCACGACCACACCGGGTTGGGCCTGACGCAATTGCGTCGCCAGCCAGGCCAGGTCATTCAGCGCGGCCTCTACCAGGGCATGCTTGGGCAAAACATCGCGCGCCTGCGCCAGGACTTCTTCACCGCCGAACAGACCGGTGAGTCGCACCAGCACATCGGCGGCAGACGGCACGGTCGCCAAGGCACCGTGCGAGGCCAGATCACGCAGCGAACCCACATCCTTGGCCGTCAGTGCCGCGATCAGGGCATGGTGCGTGGCGGCATCCAGCGTAGGCACACCCAACCCAGCCAGCACGCCATTGACCAGGCGTACATCGGCCAGATCGATCACCAGATTGCTCAGCCCTGTGGCCAGCAAACCTTCCAGCGCCAGCTCAGTGGCTTCGATATCAGCCTCCAGCCCCGCATGGCCGTAGATTTCGGCGCCGAGTTGCAGCGGCTCGCGACTCGCATGCGGGCTGGCCGGGCGCGTGTGCAAAACAGGCCCGCAATAGCACAGTCGGGTCACCCCCTCGCGGTTGAGCAGGTGGGCATCGATCCGGGCGACCTGCGGCGTGGCATCAGCCCTGACCCCCAGTGTGCGGCCGCTGAGCTGGTCAACCAGTTTGAAGGTTTTGAGGTCCAGGGCGTGGCCGGTGCCGGACAGCAGCGACTCAATGTGTTCGAGCAGCGGCGGCATGACCAGTTCGTAGCCATAGCTGCGAGCCGCGTCCAGCCAGACTCGGCGCAGCTCTTCCACGCGACGTGCCTGCGCAGGCAAAACGTCAGCAATGTGCTCTGGCAACAGCCAAGCAGACGACATAAGAAAACGTGTGGGGGTTAAAAACGAGATTCTACAGGGGGAAGACGTCGGTTTCGCAAACCGCGAGGGATCTTCCCCGTGAACCAAGGCTCGCTCAGGACACCTGAAGCGGCTCAGTCACCCATTTGCAAGAGCCAGAGCATGATGAGGCCAGCCACCATGCTGATCAGGCCGATCATCCTGACCTGTTGGTCGCTCAGACGCAGCAGTTGCTCGAACATGCGGCGCCAGCCACCCGGATTGATGGCCGGCATCAGGCCCTCCAGGACGAGCAACAAGGCCAATGCCATCCAGATCGCGTCAGACATGGGCGTTCAGACGGGATTCAACTTACTTGCGAGCAGGTGCAGCGGCTGGCGATCCACTGCCACGCATGGCCTTGAAAAACTCGCTGCCTGGATCCAGCACCATCACATCAGATTTACTGCGGAAGGTAGAGCGATAAGCTTCCAGGCTGCGGTAGAACTGCGCAAATTGAGGGTCCTTGCCAAAAGCGTCGGCGTAGATGGCCGAGGCCTTGGCATCGCCGTCGCCCTTGATCTTTTGCGCATCGCGGTAAGCTTCGGCCACGATGATTTCGCGCTGACGATCCGCGTCTGCGCGGATCTTTTCGCCTTCGGCGCCGCCCGTTGAGCGCAGTTCATTGGCTGCACGCTTGCGCTCGGACTCCATGCGACGGTAGACCGAATCGGTGATGTTGGCGGCAAAGTCCACGCGCTTGATGCGCACGTCGACCACCTCAATGCCGAACGACTTGGCGTCATCAGCCAGGCGTTTGACCACCGCCTGCATGACCTTTTCGCGCTCGGACGACAGCATGGTGGCCACCGTCCGCTTGGTCACCTCTTCGTTGAGCGCCGCCTGAACGATGGGCGAAAGGCGGTTTTCGGCATTGCGCAGATCGACGCCGTTGTTGCGGATGAACTGCTTCGGATCAACGATGCGCCACTTGACCAGCCAATCGATGACCCAAATCGGTTCATTGTCAGATTCCTTGCCTGTCCTTGCTTCGCGGCTCAACGAGCATCACGGTCACGGCTACGCAGGCCATCCCGCGAGCGGACATCCTGATTGGCGGTGGCACCGTTCGATGAGCCGGGGGTCTCGGAGCCGGCACTGCTGCTGCCAGGAGCCGCTGCAGGCACTGGCGTCACCGGCACGGCACCCCCCGGCGCAGACAGTTGCATGATCTTGTCGAGCGGCAGATACAGCAGATTGGAGCCCTGGCGAGCATCCACCATCACCTTGGTGACGTTGCTGTAGATCTGTTGCATGGTGTCGATGTAGAGGCGATCGCGGGTCACGCCCGGTGCCTTCTGGTACTCCGCGAGCACGGCCTTGAAGCGTTGAGCATCACCCTCCGCCTGAGCCACCACGCGTGCGGCATAACCGGCGGCTTCTTCGCGCAGGCGGGCTGCCGTACCCTGAGCCTTGGGAATCACGTCGTTGGCGTAGGCCTGGCCTTCGTTCTTGAGGCGCTCACGGTCCGCACCTGCCTTGAAGGCATCATCGAACGCTGTCTGAACCTGCTCGGGCGCCTGCACACTCTGCACATTGACGTTGACCACCGTCACGCCCGCCTTGAGCTTGTTGAGCTGGTTCTGGATGGACTTCACCAGCTCTGCGGCGATGGCGTCGCGTTGTTCGTACAGCACCGAATCCATGGTGCTGTTGCCCACGATCTCGCGCACCGCCGACTCGGCGGCCTGCAGCACCGCCTCATCGGAGTTGCGGTTCTCGAACAGATATTGGCGTGCATCGGCCAGACGGTATTGCACCGTGAACCGAATGTCGACGATGTTTTCGTCCCGCGTCAGCATGGAGGAGTCACGCAGGCCGGTTGCCTGCATCACCGAATTGCTGCCCACGTCGATCGAACGCAGCTGGGTCAGGTTGACCACCTCGTGGCTCTGGATGGGGAATGGCGCACGCCACTGGAAGCCGGCATCGACCTTGTGGCTGTAGCTGCCAAAGGTCATGATGACCGCCTGCTGGCCTTCCTGCACGATGAAGAAACCACTGCCCAGCCAGATCACGGCCACCAGCCCCAGGACGAGGCCTATGCCGATGCCCGCGCCGGTCGGGTCTGGCGTCATGCTGCCGCCGGGACCGTTGTCGCCCCCACCGTTGCGCCCTGAAAAGATGTTGCTGAGCTTGCGGTTGAGGTCGCGCCACAGCTCGTCCAGATCGGGCGGACCATCGTTGCGCTCGCTCATCATGCCCTGCGGCTTGGCGAGACCCGGGATCGCCTGACGCACTGCCCGCGCCGCAAGCCAGCCAGCCCGGTGAGCCACGCCGATGGCACCTCGTGCCACCAGCCACACCGCATGAGGCACGGCGCGCACCACCCAGGTACGACCTTGTTCAGGCTGAGCGCCTGTTTCCAGGGATTGCATGTTCATGTTCGGACTGTTGGAAAGTCAGGGCGCGCCGGGCTGGGCACCTCTGCATCGATGGGATTGTGCATGCCGAAACGGGGATCTGCCTGCGGATGGTCATTCGGGGCGTCCCCAAGGCCATGCAAGGCCGCTTCGGCGAGGACCGCACGCAACACTTCCAGGCCTTCGCCCTTGAGGGCACTGACAAAAACGCGTACGCAGCGGCGGCCGGACGGCAGCTCGTAAAGGTCACGCGCGTGGTGCGGTTGCTGATGTTCGGGCAAGCAATCGCATTTGTTGAACACCAGCACCTGGGGCAACGAACCGGCGCCGATGCTGTCGAGCACGCGCAGCACCTCGTCGATCTGCTCGTGCAGCACCGGGCTGGCGGCGTCAACGACGTGCAGCAGCAGGTCGGCCTCTGCCGCCTCTTGCAAGGTGGCCTCGAACGACTCCACCAAGGAGTGAGGCAGGTCACGGATGAACCCCACCGTGTCGGACAAGGTTACGCTGCGTTGTGCCTCGGCCAGGAACATCTGCCGCGTGGTGGTGTCCAAGGTGGCAAAAAGCTGGTTGGCCGCGTAGGTGCCGGCTTTGGTCAGCGCGTTGAACAAGGTCGACTTGCCCGCGTTGGTGTAGCCCACCAGCGACACGCGGAATGCGCCCGTGCGCTCGCGTGAGCGGCGCTGCGTGTTGCGCTGGCGTTTGACCTTGACCAGACTGTCCTTGAGCGACTTGATCTTGGTTTCGATCATCCGGCGGTCCAGCTCCAGCTGGGTTTCGCCAGGGCCACCACGGTGCCCCACGCCGCCGCGCTGACGCTCCAGGTGGGACCAGCGGCGAACAAGCCGGGTAGACAGGTACTGCAGTCGCGCGAGTTCAACCTGCAGCTTGCCTTCGTGGCTGCGGGCGCGCGCACCAAAAATCTCGAGGATCAAACCCGTGCGGTCCAGCACCTCGACACCCAGATGGCGCTCCAGGTTACGCTGCTGGGCCGGCGAAAGCGCCTGATCGAAGATCACGCCGTGGGCCTGATAGAGGTCCACGATGGACTTGATTTCGTCTGCCTTGCCCGAACCCACGAACAGTCGCGCGTCGGGTGCCTTGCGCTTGGCCGTGACCTTGGCGACAGGCAGGTCTCCAGCCGACTCGGCCAAGAGTGC
>JACPOH010000151.1:0-1283 GCA_016185075.1 Aquabacterium sp.
CCACCCAGGTCGTCCACGCTCACCACTTCACCCGTGGCGGCCGTCACCAGCGGCGGGCCGCCCAGAAAGATGGTGCCCTGGTTCTGCACGATGATGGTTTCGTCGCTCATCGCTGGCACATAGGCGCCACCGGCCGTGCACGAGCCCATGACCACGGCAATCTGCGGGATGCCGACCGCGCTCATGTTGGCCTGGTTGTAGAAGATGCGGCCGAAGTGGTCGCGGTCCGGGAAGACCTCGTCCTGATTGGGCAGGTTGGCGCCGCCCGAGTCCACCAGGTAGATGCAGGGCAGGCGGTTCTGCGCGGCGATCTCCTGCGCACGCAGGTGCTTCTTGACCGAGATGGGGTAGTAGGTGCCGCCTTTCACAGTCGCGTCGTTGCACACGATCATGCATTCCACGCCGGCCACACGGCCCACGCCCGCGATCACACCGGCGCTGGGCGCGGCGTTGTCGTACATATTGAGCGCGGCCAGGGGCGCCACTTCCAGAAACGGCGAGCCCGCATCCAGCAGCTGTTCCACGCGGTCACGCGGCAGCAGCTTGCCGCGGGCGAGGTGTTTGGCGCGGGGCGCTTCACCGCCACCTTGGGCAATGCGCGCCAGTTGCGCTTCCAGGTCATCCACCAAGGCCTGCATGGCCTGGGCGTTGGCCTTGAAGGCGTCCGAGCGTGGGTTGAGTTGGGTCTCGATGACGGGCATGGCGGGCTTCAGTCTTTGGGGTGAATGTGGCGCAGGGCTTCGCTGACCTCATCCTTGAAGCGGCTCAAGGCCGCCAGGGAGGCGTCGCGCGGCATCAGCGCACTCCAGATCAGTTCGGTCAGTTGTTCGGCCGTGCTGTCGATGCGCGGGCGTTTCAGGGTGGTGATGGCATCCCACAGCACGTGCTCCATCGAGCCATACACCAGGTCACGCAGCAGGCGCAGCGGCATGTCATGGCGGATGTGGCCTTGCGCCTGTGCCTCGGCCAGGCAATCCATCAAGGGCGCGGTGTAGCGGCGTTTGCAGTCGGTGATGACCTGAGCAAGCTCAGGTTCGGCGGCCCGGCCTTCGCTCAGTACCAGGGCGCACATGCCCGAGCCGTCGGCCAGCAGGGTGACCAGGTGGGCGCGCACCACGTGGCTGAGCTTGGCGTGCACGCCATGCAGGCGGGGCACATCGCGCTCCAGCTCGCTGCTGATCTCGTCGTACCAATCCTTGATGACCTGGATGCACAGCTCGCGCTTGCCAGGGAAGTAGGTGAACACCGTGGCTTCGGATACCCCCGCCGCTTCGGCAATCTGG
>JACPOH010000151.1:1301-16364 GCA_016185075.1 Aquabacterium sp.
GTGGCTTCGGACACCCCCGCCGCTTCGGCAATCTGGGCCGTGGTGGCGCGCTGGTAGCCATGCTGGGAAAACACCTGCCGAGCGGCACTCAGCAAAGTATGAATGCGCTCCTGGGACTTGGCTCGGCGAGGGGTGGTGCGTTGCAGGCTGGGCACTTGAAAGTTGAGTGTCACTCAAGAATGACGAGATCATGCCATGCGCCGACTTCATGTGTCGCGTCGTTTTGTGCGGTTTATTACCTATATCCCTCAGGGGCTGTGCAACAGGCAGACCATGAGTGAGACTCAAAAAGTTGATGCGTGCGGTGTTGACGAACGCCCACTTCGACGGGGGCATGGCAATCCCACCTGGGCTCGAATGGCATGATTGCGCCAATCCTGATCAGCCGCAAGCCATGACCGCCATCCAGTGGGATCACCCCCAACCGCATATCCTGAGTGTGACCGTGCAGCCGCAGCACATCGACCTGATGCGCCACACGAACAACGTCGTGTACCTTCAGTGGCTGGAGGACGTGGCCTGGGCACATTCCATGGCACTCGGCCTGGGCCCTGAGCAATACGAGGCCCTGGGCCATGGCATGGTGGTGCGCCAGCATGAGTTGACCTACATCCAGGCCACGCGACTTGGGGACGAGTTGTGTCTGGCCACCTGGTTGACGCATGCCGACAAGCTCACCCTGCAGCGGCATTACCAGTTTGTCCGCAAGGCAGATGGCGTGACCGTTTTTCGGGGCAAAACGCACTTTGTGTGCGTGGACATCGCCCAAGGCAAGGTCAGGCGCATGCCTGAGGCGTTTTTCTCGGCTTATTCCGCCGCTGTGATCACTCAAGTCGGTTGACTTCCGACCGATAAGACCTCTGACTTCAGCCGGAGGAGTTTCATGCTCGCCCGTGCCGCCCAGGCGGTAGGGGCCAGCCCCGGCAATCGCTTAGGGGCTGGCGAGATCCACAGCCCGGACGACCAGGGTTGAGTGATGAACTTCACGCAAATGAAGATCGGCACGCGTGTTGCCGTGTTGGGTGCGGCCATGAGCGTGGCGCTGCTGACTGTCGGCGGCACGGCCATGTGGGCGCTCAAGGCCGACGAGGCCCAGTTCGAGGCTTGCGCGCACAAGGCGCAGCAGTTCGAGAGCGCGATTGACCTGGCGCGCAGCGCACAGGTGACGTTCAAGATCCAGATCCAGGAGTGGAAAAACACGCTGCTGCGTGGTGGCGACGAGGCCGCGTTCGACAAGCACAGCAAGGCCTTCGTGAAAGAGGGCGAGGCGTCCGCAGCCAAGCTTCAGGAACTCAAGGCCGTGATGAGCGGCCTGGGCCTGCCGACATCCGACATTGACGAGGCGCAGGCCGCGCTCGGCGAGCTCAGAACCAAATACCTGGACGCCCTGACGCATTACGACCGCGCTGACGCCGACAAGAGCGCCCGTGCCGTGGACAAGCTTGTGAAAGGCATGGATCGCCCGCCCACCAAGAAGATCGACGGCATCGTCGAAAACGTCCTGGCGTCGGCCAAAACCATGCAGGCCCAGTCGCTGGACATGGCCAAGGCACGCATGCACGCCGCGCTCTGGAGCATGTTCGGCGTGATTGGGCTGGCGCTGGGCGCTGGTGCGGCGGCCGCCTGGTTCATCCTGCGCAGCATCACCGAGCCACTGCAACAGGCTGTGGCGGCGGCCACGGAAGTCGCCAGTGGCAACCTGCGTGTGGCCATTGGGGCGGACGGCTCCGACGAAGTCAGCCAGTTGCGCAACGCCATGGGCAAGATGAACGACAGCCTGTTGCAGGTGGTCACCCAGGTGCGTGAGGCGGCCGACATGGTGTCGCATGCATCCAGCGAGATTGCATCGGGCAACATGGACCTGTCGGCGCGCACCGAGGCCCAGGCCTCGAACCTGCAGGAAACCGTGGCCACCATCGGCCAGCTCAGCACCGGGGTGCAGCACAGTGCCGATCACGCGGCAGAAGCTCAGGAGCTGGCCACGCTTGCCAGCGAAGTGGCCGAGCGCGGCGGTGCCGTGGTCAATGACGTGGTGCAGACCATGAACGACATCAACACCAGTTCACGCAAGATCTCCGAGATCATTGGTGTGATCGACGGCATCGCTTTCCAGACCAACATCCTGGCCTTGAACGCCGCGGTGGAGGCGGCCCGTGCCGGCGAGCAAGGCCGAGGCTTCGCGGTGGTGGCGTCCGAGGTGCGGGCATTGGCGCAGCGCAGTGCCAATGCGGCGCGCGAGATCAAATCGCTGATCAACGCCAGCGTCGAGTGCGTGGACCGCGGTGGCAACCTCGTCGGTGAGGCTGGCAACACCATTTCCGAAGCCGTGCAGGCCGTGCGCCGCGTGCGCGAGGTGATCTCCGAGATCACGGTGGCCGCGCGCGAGCAGGCATCGGGCATCAGCCAGGTCAGCCAGGCGATTGGGGCCATCGACAACACCATGCAGCAAAACGCCGCACTGGTGGAGCAGGCCGCAGCAGCCGCGTCGTCCTTGCAGCAGCAGGCTCAGGCGCTACAGGGCTCCGTCAGCTTCTTCCGGACCTGAGGCCGGGCACGCCCTTGAAGGGGGCGGAAAAGGGGGCGACTGCGGCGACAATACCGGCCGTGCGCCCCTTGATTTTTCGCGATGTGTTTCACAGCGTGGGCGCTGACTTCTGCCGTCACCCTCGCCGCCCGTGTCCGCCCTGCCAGCCGCCGATGCCCTAGAGGCATTGTCCACCCAGCCTTTGACCATCCTCCAGGAGGTCTTTGGCTACACCGCTTTCCGAGGGCAGCAGCAGGCCATCGTGGACCACGTCACGGCCGGCCACGATGCGCTGGTGCTCATGCCCACCGGCGGCGGCAAGAGCCTGTGCTACCAGATCCCGGCCATTGCACGGCACCGCGCGGGCAAGGGCGTGACCGTGGTGGTCTCCCCCCTGATTGCCTTGATGCACGACCAGGTCGGTGCGCTCGAAGAAGTGGGCGTGCACGCGGCCTTTCTCAACAGCACGCTCAGCCTGGAAGACACGCAGCGCATCGAGCGCGAGATGATGGCCGGGCGCATGGTGATGCTGTATGCGGCACCCGAGCGCGTCACCAACCTGCGTTTCCAGGCGCAACTGGCCAGCCTGCACGAGCGCGGCCTGCTCAGCCTGTTTGCCATCGACGAGGCGCACTGCGTCAGCCAGTGGGGCCATGACTTCCGCGAAGACTACCTGCAACTCAGCCTGCTGCATGAACGCTTCCCGGACGTGCCCCGCCTGGCCCTGACGGCCACCGCCGACGACCAGACCCGTGCCGACATGATCGAGCGCCTGCAATTGCAGGATGCCCGCGTCTTCATCAGCAGCTTCGACCGGCCCAACATCCGCTACGCCCTGGTCGAAAAGGACGAGCCTCGCAAACAGTTGTTGCGCTTCATCCAGGACGAGCACGACGGCGACGCCGGCATCGTTTACTGCCAGAGCCGCAAGAAGGTGGAAGAAACCGCGGCCTGGCTCAACGAGCAGGGCATCAGTGCGCTGCCCTATCACGCGGGGCTGGATGCGGCCGTGCGCCAGAAGCACCAGGACCGCTTCTTGCGCGAAGACGGCCTGGTCATGGTGGCCACGATTGCCTTTGGCATGGGCATCGACAAGCCCGATGTGCGCTTCGTCGCCCACCTGGACCTGCCCAAGAACATCGAAGCCTACTACCAGGAAACCGGCCGTGCCGGACGTGATGGCCTGCCCGCCGACGCCTGGTTGACCTATGGCCTGGCCGACGTGGTCAACCAGCGGCGCATGATCGACGAAAGCCCCGCCGCCGATGATTTCAAGCGCATCCAGCGCGGCAAACTCGACGCCTTGCTGGCGCTGGCCGAGGCGCACGATTGCCGGCGCGTACGCCTGCTGGCTTATTTCGGGGAAGCGAGCCAGCCCTGCGGTAACTGCGACAACTGCCTGAACCCGCCTGCCACCTGGGATGGCACCGAGGCCGCCCGCAAGCTGCTCAGTTGTATCTACCGCTTCTGGCAGCACGGCCAGCAGCGTTTTGGCGCAGGGCATCTCATCGACGTGCTGCGCGGCAAGCAAACCGACAAGGTGGAGCAATACGGCCACCAGGCCTTGAGCACCTTTGGCGTCGGGGCCGACCTGTCCGAGAACCAGTGGCGCGCCGTCCTGAGGCAACTGGTGGCGCTGGGCCATGTGGTGGCCGAGGGCGAGTACAACACCCTGGCGCTCACAGACCGTGCCCGGTCGGTGCTCAAGGGTGAAGTCACGCTGACCTTGCGCGAGGCCGTGGAGGCGCCTCGCCGCGGTCGCGTTGGCAAACCAGGCCAGGCAACGGGCAGCAAGGCCGGCTCTGCCGCGGCCGACCTCAGCGGCGACGCGCTGGCGCGTTTTGCCGATCTGCGCGCCTGGCGCGCCGGCGTGGCCCGGGAGCACAACCTGCCTGCCTACATCGTCTTCAACGCCGCGACCCTCGCCGACATGGCGCGCATCGCGCCGCGCAGCCTGGGCGAACTGGCCGGCATCAGCGGGGTGGGGGCGAAAAAACTGCAGGCTTACGGCGACCAGATCCTCGGGGTGCTGAACCCCTGAAACGGGGCAGCGTGCGCCCCAATTCGGGGCTTTTTGTCCGGAGAGCAGTACCGGCAGATGCCTCAATGCACCACCTGTCTGCATTCTGTTAAACGATTGCCTGGGCAATTGTTTTTGGCATTAAACCACGCGATTTACCTGCAGGATGTCCTGAAAACCAATGGGTAAACTGGGTTTTGTTGCGGTGTGGCCACAAAATTCAGGGGATTTTGGGGGCTGAAGCTGTCACGATTCTTGCTTATGGGATCTCCGGCGGACTTTCCGTCCAACAATGAACTTCACGGTCGGACGCCTTCTCAGGCACCTTCCTCGTTCAAATTTCTGTTCATCTCATTGCTAGGAGAACTCAATGTTTGCAAAGAAGAACCTGGTGGCTGCGGCTGCCTTGCTGGCTGTCGCTGGCGCTGCCCAAGCCCAATCCAGCGTCAAGCTGTACGGCTACGTTGAAATGGACGTCGGTTCTTACGAAATGGCTCACGCCAAGGGTGCGTCTACCCGCGTGACCAAGGTTCAAAGCGGCGACATGACGACCAGCTTCATCGGTCTGGCTGGTTCTGAAGACCTGGGTGGTGGTTTGAAGGCTGAATTCACCCTGGAAAGCTTCCTGGGTGCCGATACGGGTGAAGCTGCTGGCAACTACGCCAACAAGGCTGGTGGCTTCTGGAGCCGCGCTTCCAACATCGCGCTGAGCGGTGGCTTCGGTAAGGTGGCACTGGGTCAGTACGACAACCCCCTGTTCACCTCGGCCTACACGTACAACCCTTTCGGTAGCTCGATGAAGTTCTCGCCCACGATGCGTCACCTGAACTACCTGACGCCCGCTGTGCAGACCAGCATCCCCAACTCTGGCGTCAAGTTCGACACTGGCTGGGTGAACTCGGTGACCTATGAGTCCCCCGTCATGTCGGGCTTCCAGGGTATCGCTCAGTACGCTGCCAAAGAAACCACCACGCCTGACACCACCAACAGCTACGCTGTGGCTGGTTCCTACAACGCTGGCCCGTTCAGCGCCATGCTGACCTACGTGAAGGGTGGTCTGACCGACAAGCCCAACGCCTCGACCTACTATGCCAAGTCCAAGGTGACAGACCTGGGTGCCAGCTACGATTTCGGCGTGCTGAAGGCCTTCGCTCAGTACACCTACATCAAGGACGACACCAACGACCTGAAGGACAAGATCTATCAACTGGGCGTGACCGTGCCTGTGACGGAAAAGGCCTCGGTGATGGCTTCGTTCGGCAACCTGAACCACAAGGTGGCAGGCCAGGCTTCGAACAAGGATGACGTGTTCTCGGTGGGTTACAACTATGACCTGTCCAAGCGCACCAGCGTGTTCGCCGCATTCATGAACAACCGCCAATGCGCCAACACGGGTAAAGACTCGGCCGGCCAGTCCTACGCTGTGGGCCTCAAGCACAACTTCTGATCGACCCTCTTCGATCTGAAGCACCCATGAAAAACGCCCCGCGAGGGGCGTTTTTCTTTGGGATGCGCCGATGCCAGACGCCGATGCCTGGCTCGTCAGCGAGCGGGCTCAGCCCCGCTCGAACTTGAACACCGCCGTGCTGGCCATCAGGTTGGGCCAGCGGGTCACGACCTCGCCGCCATGCAGGCCGAAGGATTCCAGGATGCGCAGCCCATTCTTGCGTGCCAGCACCTCGAAGTCAGCCAACGTGGCCACGCGGATATTGGGCGTGTCGTACCACTGGTAGGGCAGGATCTTGGTCACCGGCATGCGCCCGCGCAGCACACTCAGGCGGTGCGCCCAGTGCGCGAAGTTGGGGAAGCTCACCAGCCCGATGCGGCCGATGCGCGCCGTTTCGCGCAGCATGGCTTCGGTGTTGCGCAGGTGTTGCAGCGTGTCGAGCTGCAGCACCACGTCGAAGCTGTTGTCCTCGAACAGGCTCAGGCCTTCTTCCAGGTTGCGCTGGATGACGTTGACGCCGCGCTTGACGCAGGCAATCACCTTGGCGTCGTCCAGCTCCACGCCATAGCCCGTGCACTGACGGTGGTCGCGCAGGTAGGCCAGCAGGGCGCCATCACCGCAGCCCAGGTCCAGCACGCGGGAGCCCGGCGGGATGAGATCGGCCACCACCTTGTGGATGCTGCGATCGTTGCTCATGCTCGTCTCCATCACACCGCCATCCTCACCGCTTGCCCGTTGAGCGTGCTCAGCGGGGAGGCCTGATCGTGCAGGCTTTGCGCGATGCGTTCGAAGTAGGCGCGGACCACGTCGTGGTAGCGCGGGTCATCCAGAAGGAAGGCGTCATGGCCGTGCGGGGCGTCGATCTCGGCATAGCTCACGTCGTGGCGGTTGTCCACGAGCGCCTTGACGATCTCGCGCGAGCGCGCCGGCGAGAAGCGCCAGTCGGTCGTGAAGCTGATGACCAGGAATTTGGCCAGGGCCTTGGCCATGGCCGCCGACAGCTTGCCGCCGTGTGCACGGGCCGGGTCGAAGTAGTCCAGCGCGCGGGTGATCAGCAAATAGGTGTTGGCGTCAAAGTAGTCGCTGAATTTGTCACCCTGGTAGCGCAGGTAGCTCTCGACCTGGAACTCGATGTTCTGGGTGCTGTAGGCGGGCTCGTCACCGGCTTCGCGCCCGACCATGGCGCGGCCGAACTTCTCGTCCATCACATCGTCGGACAAGTAGGTGATGTGGCCGATCATGCGCGCCACCCGCAGGCCGCGGCGGGGCACCACACCGTGTTCGTAGAAGTGGCCGTTGTGGAAATCCGGGTCGGTCACGATGGCGCGGCGGGCCACTTCGTTGAAGGCGATGTTCTGGGCCGACAGGTTGGGTGCAGTGGCCACCGCCACGCAGTGGCGCACGCGCTCGGGGTATTGCAGCGTCCAGCTCAGGGCCTGCATGCCGCCCAGGCTGCCGCCGAGCACGGCCGCCAGCTTGTCGATGCCCAGGCGGTCCAGCACGCGGGCCTGGGCGTTGACCCAGTCTTCCACCGTCACCACGGGGAAGTCGGCCCCGTAGATCTTGCCGGTGTCCGGGTTGGTGTGCATGGGGCCCGTCGAGCCAAAGCACGAACCCGGGTTGTTGATGCCGATGACGAAGAACTTGTCGGTGTCCAGCGGTTTGCCGGGGCCGATCATGTTGTCCCACCAGCCCTGGCTCTTGGGCAGCGGCTGGCCGTTTTCGTCGGCATGCAGGCCTGCCACGTGGTGCGACGCGTTCAGCGCATGGCACACGAGCACGGCGTTGCTGCGGTCGGCATTGAGGCGGCCGTAGGTTTCGTAGACCAGGGTGTAGTCGCGCAGTACCGCGCCGCTTTGCAGCGACAGCGGCGTGCCGAAGTGCATGGAAGCAGGGGTGACGACCCCGAGTGTGGACATGACGCTAGCAGATCAGATGAACAACAAAAAACCGGCCTCGCATGAAAGCAGGGGCCGGTGTGCAGCGCCCTCTTTAGCGGAATTTCTTGAGCGCCCGCAATCCGGACAAATCGGCGCTGTAGGCAGCAGTGTAGCGCCAATTGCGGCCAGCGCGAATCAGGTGATATTTCACAATCTGAGGTGGTTTTGACGTGTTGTGCGTTGGACCAGGCCAACCTGGGCCGTCTTAGCATGATGTCGGGATACCCCGCTCGCGCGCTTCACGCGTCGGCGTGGGGCGCCGGATCAACGAGGAGACTGTCATGCCCAGGTGGTTGCTGAGACTCAATGAGCACGTGCCCATTCGTTATGGCGCCTGGGTACTGGCGGTGCTGGTGGCCCTTGCTGGAACGTGGGTCTGGGTGCGGACTGGCCACGAATCCGGCATGTGGATGGTGCTGGTCGGCGTGGGCCTGACCGCGCTGGGCATCAATGACATGCGCCAGACCAGCCGCTCGGTGCTGCGCAACTACCCGGTCATCGGGCACCTGCGTTACCTGCTTGAATTCGTCCGCCCGGAGTTGCGGCAGTACTTCATCGAGAGCGACAACGAAGCGGCGCCGTTTTCCCGGCAGCAGCGTTCGCTCGTTTACCAGCGCGCCAAAGGCGAGTCGGACAAACGCCCCTTCGGCACCCAGCGTGACGTGGGCGCCACCGGTTATGAATGGATCAGCCACTCGATTGCGCCCAGCGAGGTCGCTACGCAGGATTTCCGGGTGACCATTGGCGCAGGGGGCTCCTCTTGCACGCAGCCTTACAGCGCCAGCGTGTTCAACATCTCGGCGATGAGTTTCGGCGCCTTGAGCGCCAACGCGATCCTCGCGCTCAATGCGGGCGCGAAGAAGGGCCAGTTTGCCCACGACACAGGCGAGGGCTCGATCAGCCGATACCACCGTGAGCCGGGTGGCGACCTGATCTGGGAAATCGGTTCAGGCTACTTCGGCTGCCGCACGGACGATGGGCGGTTTGATCCGGACAAGTTCGTGCTGAACGCGCGTGAGCCTCAGGTGAAGATGATCGAGCTCAAGCTCAGCCAGGGCGCCAAGCCTGGGCATGGCGGCGTGCTGCCAGGCCCGAAGGTGACGGCCGAGATTGCGGCAGCCCGTGGCGTGCCCATCGGCAAGGACTGTGTGTCGCCGGCCAAGCATTCGGCCTTCGCCACGCCCATCGAAATGATGCAGTTCATCGAGCGGCTGCGTCAGCTGTCCGGTGGCAAGCCCGTGGGCTTCAAGTTCTGTGTGGGTCATGTATGGGAGTGGTTCGCCATGGCCAAGGCCATGCGCGAAACCGGCATCTGGCCCGATTTCATCGTCGTGGACGGGGCCGAAGGTGGCACCGGCGCGGCGCCGCTGGAATTCACCGACCACGTGGGCGCACCCCTGCAGGAAGGCTTGCTGCTCGTCCACAACACCCTGGTGGGGCTGGGCGAGCGCCACCGCGTCAAGATCGGGTGCGCCGGCAAGGTCATCAGCGCGTTCGACATCGCCCGCATGATGGCGCTGGGCGCCGACTGGTGCAATTCGGCGCGGGGTTTCATGTTTGCGCTGGGCTGCATCCAGGCGCAGAGCTGCCACACAGGGGAATGCCCCACCGGTGTCACCTCGCAAGACCCTTGGCGCCAACGGGCGCTGGTGGTGCCGGACAAGGCCGAGCGGGTGTACCGCTTCCATCACAACACGCTGCATGCGCTCAAGGAGCTGGTGCAGGCTGCGGGCTTGCAGCACCCGAATGACATCACGGCCGAGCACATCCTCAGGCGGGTGTCAGGCTTCGAGGTGGGGCGCTTGTCGAACCTGCTGACCTACCTGCGCCCGGGCGAACTGCTCGCGGCGGAGCGGGGCGAGGTGGCCTGGCGCCAGCCGGGCTTCGAGCAGTACTGGCGCCGTGCCCGTGCCGACTCCTTCGAGCCGGCCAGCGATCTGCACGCTGCAGTTTGATCAGGCGCTGGGAGGCGCCGTGTCGATGAAGCTCTGGCGTTGCATGAGCTTCTCGTACAACTTGCCCAGGTTGGGGTAGTCGTCCCGCCAGTCGATCTGGGGGAAGCGGAAATCCAGGTAACCCAGGGCGCAGCCAACGGCGATGTCGGCCAGGCTGTGGTGGTTGCCGTTGCACCAGGGGCGGTCACCCAGGCCCTGGCTCATGGCCTTGAGGCTGGCTTTCACCTTCTCGAGCTGGCGGTCAACCCAGGCCTGGCAGCGTTGCGCATCCGTGCGCCCGCTCCAGGTTTCTTCCATGCGCGCCAGGATGGCCGCATCCAGCAGACCATCGGCCAGGGCTTCCCAGGTACGCACTTCGACGCGCTCGCGTCCGCTCAGGGGGATGAGCTTGCCGACGGGCGAGAGCGTGTCCACGTACTCCACGATCACGCGTGAGTCAAAAATGGCCTCGCCACCTTCCATCACCAGGCAGGGCACCTTGCCCAGCGGGTTGGAGTCCGAGATGGTGGAATCGGCCGCCCAGACGTCCTCGATGTCGAATTTGTAGTCGAGTTTTTTCTCGGCCAGCACGACGCGTACCTTGCGGACGAAAGGGCTGGTCAGGGAACCGATCAGTTTCATTCTGTGTGGTGATGTGTGTTTGGCTTGATTTTAGCCACCGCAGGGCGATCGTTGGGCATTGCAGGGTTATCTGTTTGACACCCACCCAATCAGGGGGACCGGGGGCCCCCGCCTCGGTTCGATATCGTTACATTTGATGCTGAAATGCACAACTCCGGTGTTCGATCAGCAGTACGAGTCATCCGGCTGGACGAGTTCGACCCCAGGCAGGCCGCCCGGCCTGAGGCCCCGAAGCCTGGTGAACTTGAACCCGAATGGTCGAGCCTGCCCCCAGTTTCCTGGCCCGATCCCATCGGGTCGGTGCGGTCGCGCGCGCCTTTTTCGGTGGTGGGCGACGAGGTCGATGCGCAGGCAGATGAGGCCGACGACGACGGGATCGACCCTGTGGTGGCGCCTGCGCCATCGGCTCGCACCCATCCCGCGACGGCCGGCGGCAAGATCCCGCGCCTGCCCAATGGGGTGGTGACCTCCTGGCCCTTGCGGTTTCAAGGCTCGGAAACCGAGTACGCCCGGCTTTGGGCTGTCAATCTCTTGTGGACCTTGCTGAGCCTCGGGCTGTACCTGCCCTGGGCCCGTGTGCGCAGCCAGCGCTACCTGATGCGCCATACCAAGGTGGCCGGACATGTGCTGGACTACCACGAGCCCCCCGCCAAGCTGCTGCCGCGCTATCTGATGGGGCTGGGCCTGTTGCTGGGTGTGACGGGGGCCTGGGCTGGCGGTTCCACGCTGGCGGGCATGTTGGCCTTGTCCCTCGCGCTGGCTGTCTGGCCCTTGTTCGTGTTCCTGAGTCTGTCGCACCGCATGGCCCACATCAGCTGGGCTCACAGGCGGCTGGCCTTCGACGCCGGCCGCGAAGACGTGTACCGGGCCATGTGGCGACCGCTGGTCGGGGGCGCCGCCGTGGCCTGGTTGTGCATGGCGGCCACCATCCTGCGCAACCCGGGTGGCTGGATCGCCTGGGGTCTGGCCGTCAGCCTGTGGTTGTTCGCCATGCCGGCTTTTGTCTGGACCTGGTACCTGTTTCGCCAGCGGCACCTGCGCCTGGGGCCCATGCATTTGCTGTGGAAGGCCTCACGCGCTGCCGTGGCGATGATGTTTCTGCGCATCACCGTGTGGGCGGCCTTGACCTCCATCTTCAGCCTGGGCGTCATGGCGATGGCGGTGGCCGGCGTGCTGGTGATGCGGGGCAGGCTGAGCCTGAGCGTTCAGTCCGGGCTGCTGCTGATGGCCACCTTGGCCGTTTGTGCCGCCGTGCAACCCTATGCCCAGGCGCGCTTGCAGAACCTGGTGTGGAACAAGTCGGGCAACCGTTACCTGCGCTTTCGCAGCAAGCTGTCCATTGCCGACTATGTGGCTCTGAAATGCAAGCACGCTTTGTTGCTGGCCGTGACCCTGGGCCTGTACTGGCCCTGGGCCGTGATCGCCGCGCGCCGCATGCGCACGCAGTCGCTCACCGTGTGGTCCCGGGTGGATGCTGACGTCCTCAAGGCGCATTGGCCACCCCACGAGGGCGCAGTGACCGGTAAAATGGCGGGTTCGCCTGTGCGCCTGTAGCCGTGCGACCCGAACCCATCTGCCTTGGATTCCTGCCCATGAACCTGTCTGCCCTCTCCGCTTTGTCGCCGCTCGACGGCCGTTATGCCGCCAAGGTCGCTGCACTGCGCCCCCTGCTGTCCGAGTTCGGCCTGATGCACCGTCGCGTGCAGGTCGAGGTTGAATGGTTCATCGCGCTGTCTGACGCCGGCCTGCCCGAGTTCCCCGCGCTGAGCGAAGCGTCACGCGGCTACCTGCGTGGTCTGGTGGCCCGGTTCTCCGAGGCCGATGCCCAGTCCATCAAGGACATCGAGAAGACCACCAACCACGATGTGAAAGCGGTGGAGTACTGGATCAAGCAACGTTTCGCGAACCACCCCGAGCTGGAAAAGACCGGCGAGTTCGTGCACTTCGCCTGCACCAGTGAAGACATCAACAACACCAGCCACGGCCTGATGCTCAAGGCCGCACGCGAGCAGGTGATCCTGCCGGCCATCGACGGCCTGATCGGCACGCTCAGCGGCCTGGCCCACAACCTGGCCGAGATCCCCATGCTCAGCCGCACGCACGGCCAGACGGCATCCCCCACCACCGTGGGCAAGGAAATCGCCAACGTGGTGGCGCGTCTGGCCAATGCCCGCGCCCGCATCGCCGATGTCAAACTGCTGGCCAAGATGAACGGTGCCGTGGGCAACTACAACGCCCACCTGTCGGCCTACCCCGACAAAGACTGGGAAGCCTTCAGCCAGAACGTGATCGAGAACCAGCTGGGCCTGACTTTCAACCCCTACACCATCCAGATCGAGCCGCATGACTACATGGCCGAGCTGTTTGACGCCGTCACGCGCACCAACACCATCCTGATCGACTGGTCGCGCGACGTGTGGGGCTACATCAGCCTGGGTTACTTCAAGCAAAAGACCAAGGCGGGCGAAATCGGTTCGTCCACGATGCCGCACAAGGTCAATCCGATCGACTTCGAGAACGCCGAAGGCAACCTGGGCCTGGCCAATGCCGTGCTGACTCACCTGAGCCAGAAGCTGCCCATCAGCCGCTGGCAGCGTGACCTGACCGACTCCACCGTGCTGCGCAACATGGGCGTGGCCCTGGGTTATGCCCTGCTGGCCTACGACAGCCTGGCACGTGGCCTGGGCAAGCTGGAAGTCAACCCGCAAGCCCTGGCTGACGATCTGGACAGCTCCTGGGAGGTGCTGGCCGAGCCCATCCAGACGGTGATGCGTCGCTACGCCTTGCCCAACCCGTACGAGCGCCTCAAGGAGCTGACACGCGGCAAGGCCATCACGCGCGAATCCATCCAGGCCTTCATCGAGACGCTCGAGTTGCCTGAAGAAGAGAAGGCCCGCCTGATGGCCATGACGCCGGGCAACTACATCGGCAAGGCGGTGGAGCTGGCCAAGCGCATCTGAGTGCCGTGCTGACCTGATGCTGATTCGGCCTTGCGCCGAGTCCGCCTGAATCGCCTGCGATCACCATGCCCGCCTGACGCGGTGCACACGTGATTGGCAGGCCATTTCCGCCATGGGCGCTCCCCCTAGGGTGAGGCCGGTCTGGCCCCTAGCGCTAGGGATGCGCGAAACGGCCGTGATTCCTACATTGGCGACTCCTGTTTCACGCATTCGACGAGGAGTTCCCATATGCAATACCTTTCCCGCTTCGCCCTGTCCGCCATCACCTTGAGCGTGGGTTTGCTCGCGCAGACCGCCGCACGGGCCGTTTCCCTGACCGAGCCTGTCTCGCCCGCGCCGTTTGCCGACACCGTTCTGGGCGGCACCACCTCGGCCGCTCGGCCCGAGCTGGCGGGCACCGTGCTGGAGGACGTCATCACCCCCTTCAGTTTCAGTGGCGTGAGCGGCACGGTTCAGAACCGTGTGGTGCGCGAAACCGGCACCGGTACGCTGGATTTCTACTGGAAGATCGATGTGAACCGGTCCACCTCCGACGTGGGCGTGAGCGCCTTCCGCCTGGCTGATTTCGGCTACACCCACCTCAAGGACGCCGATTACCGCACCGATGGCCTGGGTACGACGGGGCCTGACACGGCGCGTTTGTTCAACCCCGCCAGCTACCCCACGGGTGACCTCAACTTCCTGTTCGGCAATGGCGTCAACCCCGGCAGCGAGTCACGCTTCTTCTTCCTGCGCACCAACGCGCTCAGCTATGACCGCATCGCCAAGTACGACCTGCTGACCACGGGCGCCCAGAACCTGTCGGGCACCTTCACCACGTTTGCCCCGGCTGTGCCCGAGCCCGCCACCTACGCTCTCATGGGCGCCGGCCTGCTGACGATGGGCGCGCTGCTGCGCCGCCGTCGCCCGAACTGATCGCCAGCGGCCCGGGGGTGCGCAAGCCGGTAAAATTCAGGGATGAACTTCACCGACCAGCTTGCGCAAGCTCAGCGCCAGAACGATTCCCTGCTTTGCGTGGGGCTGGACCCAGAACCTTCCCGTTTCCCTGGGGCCTGGAAGGGCCAGAGCGACCGCATCTATGACTTCTGCGCGGCCATCGTGGACGCCACGAAGGATCTGGTCTGCGCTTTCAAGCCGCAGATCGCCTACTTCGCCGCCCACCGCGCGGAAGACCAGCTGGAGCGCCTGATGGCGCACATGCGCCGTGTGGCGCCATACGTCCCCGTGATCCTGGACGCCAAGCGCGGGGACATCGGCAGCACGGCCGAGCAATATGCCCATGAGGCATTTGATCGCTACCAGGCCGATGCGGTCACCTTGTCCCCCTTCATGGGCTTTGACACCATGCAGCCCTTCCTGAAGTACCCGGGCAAGGGCGTCATCCTGCTGTGCCGCACGTCCAACCCCGGTGGCTCGGACCTTCAGAACCTGCGCCTGGCCGACATCCCCGGCCAGCCCCGTGTGTACGAGCACATCGCCTCCCAGGCGCAAGGCCCCTGGAACACGAATGGCCAGATGGGCCTGGTGGTGGGCGCGACCTTCCCTGAAGAAATCGCCCGTGTGCGCGAACTGGCCCCCACGTTGCCCTTGCTGATC
>JACPOH010000152.1:0-6649 GCA_016185075.1 Aquabacterium sp.
GCGTTGTATTCCGGGCAAGCCAACAACAGCCCGTCATGGCTGGCAAACAGCGCGCGCAACCTGAGTGCGCCCTCCGGCTTGCCATGCGCCGCAGCCCAATCGTCGTCGTAAACAGGCAAGGCCAGTTCGCGCAAATCAACATGCGTGACCTCGGCGCCAAGGGCCTGCGCCTTGCGCGCGGCCAGGTCAACGAGCTGCCGGTTGAGCGAGCCTTGGCGTGCGCTGCCGGAGATGGCCAGCAGCCTGACGGGTCGGGGAAGGTTGCTTGCGGTCATGGACTTCCAGTAATCGAGGCGGAAAGTGAACAGATGTCGGGGCCTGGGCGGCTGTCGCACAGGCCGCGCTCATCTTGCTGCAGAAAATGGCGATTCGCACAGCCCGGCCCGAACGCCCCCCCGATACGGGCGGGCATGCCAGTATCTGCCATGATGTGGCCTCCATCCCCCAGGCTCGCCAACATGCACTCCAGCCAAGTGATCGTCTATGTGTCTGCGGCAGGTCGTGGCGACATCCACGTGCTGCGTCCACTCGGCGGAACGCAACACCAAGGAGCGCCGATGTCGGCTCAATGGCAGCCCATGCAGCGATTCGAGCTGGGCGGGGCCATCATGCCCATGGCCCTCAGCCCTCGGCGAGATCGCCTGTACGCCGTGAGCCGCAGTGCACCCTTCGTTGTTCACACCATGGCCGTCGACTCACGCACGGGCCACCTTAGTCTGCTTGGCACGAGCCCGCTGGCGGGCAACATGGTCTACGTCTCCACCAGCCTGGACGGACGACACCTGCTGACTGCATCTTATGGTGACGACCTCATTGCCGTGAACGCCATCGAGGCTGACGGCACCGTCGGCCCGACGCTGCAGGTGTTGAACACCCCCAGGCAGGCCCATGCCATCTGCCCTGCCCCGGATGGCCGGCACGTCTGGGTCAGCTGCCTGGGTGCGGATCAGCTGCTGTGCTACGGGCTGGACTCCCCCTCCGGCCAGGATCAGGCCGCGCGGCCTTTGTCAGCCGAGCCCCTGCTGCGCCACCCCTGCCGCGCCGGCAGCGGCCCCAGGCACCTGGCCTTTCACCCCAACGGTCGTTGGCTGTTTGTCATCAATGAGCTCGATGGCAGCGTGGACGGCCTGACCCTGGGCGACAGCGGCCAGCCACCGACGCCATTGAGCCACGCCCGCATCCTGCCGGCTGACAGGCCTGTAACCCCCTGGTCGGCCGAGTTGCGTATCAGCCCGGATGGTCAATGGCTGTTTGCCAGCGACCGGCGCGCCGCCACCTTGAGCGCCCTGCGCATCGACACGGGCAGTGGCCAGCTCACCCTGGTCGACTGCATCCCAACCGAGGCCCTGCCGCGCAGCTTTGCCCTGTCGCCCGATGGCCGCACGCTGTTTGTGGCCAGCCAGGAAACGGGGCGCCTGAGCATCATCGGTTTTGAACCGGGTACCGGCCGCATGCGGCATCAAAGCCAGCTGGACTGCGGCACCAGCCCGACCTGGGTCGAGGCGATCGAGCTGCCCTCCTGAGCGCGGATCGGAAAAAAGTCACCGCCGGTGCAGAGCAAGCGGCGATAAAACCGCTACCCTTGGCGCATGTTCAGTTACCGACACGGCTTCCACGCGGGCAACCACGCTGATGTGCTCAAGCACATGGTGCTGGTGCAATTGCTTGAGCACATGCTCAAGAAGGACAAACCTTTCTGGGTGGTGGACACCCACGCAGGCGGCGGCCTGTACGACCTCACCAGTGGCTACGCCAACAAGAGTGGCGAAGCCAACACCGGCATCAACACCCTGTGGCCGCTCCGCAAGGACAAATCCACGCCCGAAGCGGTGCGCGAGTACCTGGCCCAGGTGGCCAAGGTCAACGACAAGGATGACCTGCACTGGTACCCCGGCTCGCCCCAGATCGCCGCGCAGATGCTGCGTGAGGGCGACCACCTGCGCCTGTTCGAGTTGCATCCCTCGGAAATCAAACTGCTGGAGGGGCACTTCGCCTCGGTCAAGCGCGGCGTCAGCATCCAGTGCGCCGACGGCTTCAGCAACCTCAAGGGCTGCCTGCCGCCGCCCCCTCGCCGTGGCCTGGTTCACACCGACCCGCCCTACGAGCTCAAGGAAGACTACCGCCGCGTGACGCAAACCTTGAAGGACGCGATCACCAAGTTCACCACCGGTACCTACGCCATCTGGTACCCCGAGGTGGCCCGCCGCGAATCTCAGCAGTTGCCCGGCCAGCTCAAGCGCCTGGCCGCCGAGCTGCCCAAGGTCGACTGGCTGCATGCCACGCTGCGCGTCAAGGCCGCCGAAAAGGGTGGCCTGGGCCTGTATGGCAGCGGCATGTGCATCATCAACCCGCCCTGGACGCTGTACGACAGCCTGGCCGAAGCCCTGCCCTGGCTGGTGGACACCATCGGGCAGGACGACCACGCGGCCTACACACTCGAAGCCCAGCAAAGCTGAGCGTCAAGGCACCTCAGGCGCCCAGGTCGAAGAACAGCACTTCGGCATGCTGGCCCTGCTCGATCGTCAGGGTGCGCTCGCCATCGAGCTTGAGCGCATCGCCCGCGTTCAAGGCCTGGCCATTGACCACCACCTGCCCACGCGCCACATGCACATAGCCCTTGCGCGCCGGGTCCAGCGTCACTTCGGCCGATTCGGCCCCATCGAACAGGCCCACAGACAAGCTCGCATCGGCGTGGATCGTCACCGAGCCCTCGCGCCCATCGGGTGAAGCCACCAGGCGCAGGCGCCCGCGCTTGTCTTCGGCGCTGAAGTTCTTCTGCTCGTAACCCGGGCGCAGGCCCTTTTCGGTGGGCTCGATCCAGATCTGCAACAGGTGCGTGGGCTTGTACAAGGCCTGGTTGAATTCGCTGTGCAGGATGCCCTTGCCGGCCGTCATGCGCTGCACATCGCCGGGCAAGATGCTCGCACCATTGCCCAGGCTGTCCTTGTGGGCCAGTTCGCCATCGAGCACATAGGTCACGATCTCCATGTCGCGGTGGCCGTGCATGCCAAAACCCCGGCCCGGTGCGATCACGTCGTCGTTGATCACGCTCAGCGGCCCAAAGCCCATGTGTGCCGGATCGAAGTACTCGGCAAACGAGAAGCTGTGAAAGCTCTGCAGCCAGCCGTGGTCGGCGTAGCCTCGTTCATCGGATCGGCGCAGTGTCAGCATGGTGTGACTCCTTTCATGGTCTGAGCGATGTGGGCATCGCGATGGGTTCACTGTAGGCGCCGATGCCCGCCTGGTCGCTGCGGGCCGCTGATGGCATCATTCAAGTAATTTGAATCATCCACGGTTTGACCCTGCATGACCGACCGCAGCCACGCCCTCTCGCCCGAAGCCCTGGAGATGATGGTGGCCATCGCCCGCACGGGCAGCTTTGCCGCCGCCGCGCGGGAACTTGGCAAGGTGCCCTCGGCCCTCACCTACAGCGTGCGCCAGCTGGAAGAGGCGCTCGACGTGCTGTTGTTCGACCGCCGCAGCCGTCAGGCCAGGCTCACCGCCGCAGGCGAGGAACTGCTGCGCGAAGGGCAGTTGCTGCTGCTGCAGATGAATGCCGTGGCCAACCGCGTGCACCGCATCGCCTCGGGCTGGGAAGCCGAGCTGACGGTGGCCGTGGACAAGGCCATCGCCCCTCACGCCGTGTTCGATCTGATGGAGGCTTTTTACGCCCTCAAGCCTCCCACCCGCCTGCGCATGCGCAGCGAGGTCATGACGGGGACCTGGGAGGCCTTGTCATCGGGCCAGGCCGACCTCGCGATCGGGGTGATGGCCGAACGCGCCTCCAGCCAGGACATCCGCTTCGAGCTCATCGGTGAACACGAGTTCGTGCTCACCGTGGCCCCGCACCACCCGCTGGCCCAGGCAGCGGAGCCGCTGTCGTCGACCACACTGGCCCTGCACCGGATCATCGCCGTGGCCGACACCGCGCGCGACCTGGCGCCCGCCACCGTGGGCATCCTGCCGGGCCAGGACGTGCTGACACTGCCTTCGATGGCCGCCAAGCTCGAAGCCCAGCTGCGTGGCCTGGGGTGCGGCTTCCTGCCCGAACCGATGGTGCGCCCCCACATCGCCAATGGCCGTCTGATCCGCAAAGAGGTCGATAGCCCCCCACGCGTCGTGCGCACCCATTACGCCTGGCGCCAGACGGCTGCCCAGCCCGGCATGGCCCTGACCTGGTGGCTGCACCAGCTGGCCAGCCCGGCCACGCGCTGCGCTTTGCTGGACCTGCATGAGGGGCTGATCCTGTGAGTGCGCGGGTTGATACGAGCCGCGACGTGGGTCGCGGCAACGGCCACTACATCGGCCGGTTCGCCCCCTCGCCCACCGGGCCGCTGCATGCCGGTTCACTGGTGGCCGCGCTGGCCAGCTGGCTGGATGCCCGTGCACATGGCGGCACCTGGCTGGTGCGCATCGAAGACGTGGACCTGCCCCGCTGTGTACCTGGCGCCGATCAACTCATCCTGCAGCAACTGGCCACCTGCGGCCTGATCCCCGATGCCCCGCCGGTCTACCAGAGCCAACGCGGCGCCCTCTACCAGAACGCACTGGACCAGCTGGTGGCCAGTGGCCACGCCTACCCCTGCGGCTGCACGCGCGCCGACATCGCCCAGGCCAATGCCGCACTGGGCCTGATCAAGCCGCGCCATGGCGATCTGGTCTACCCCGGCACCTGTCGACCTGATCGGGGGGGGCTGCAAGGCAAGCCCGCACGTGCCTGGCGTCTGCAGGTACCCGATGCCCCGGCTGACCTGATCCACTGGCAGGACCGCCGCCTGGGCCCTCAGAGCCAGCACATGGCCACCGCCGTGGGCGACTTCGTCATCAAGCGCGCCGATGGCCTGTGGGCCTACCAGCTTGCGGTGGTGGTGGACGATGCGGCGCAAGGCATCACCGACATCGTGCGTGGCGCCGACCTGTGCGACAACACGCCACGCCAGATTCTGCTTCAGCAATGGCTCGGCCTGCCCACGCCGCGCTACCTGCACACGCCGCTGGTACTGGGCGACAACGGCGAAAAACTGTCCAAGCAGAACGGGGCCACACCATTGGCCTTGCAAGCGCCGATCGACACGCTGGAGACCGCCGGCGTGGCGCTGGGCCTGGGGGCGATCAAGGCAGGCAGCGTACCTGATTGGCTGACACGCGCGCTCGAGCAATGGCGCAGCCGCTGGTTGTCGAAGTGACGCTCGCTAACGGGTTTTGATCTGCTCTGCCCGGAGGGGGGCCTGACGCGACGACCACCCCCCAGAATGTGTGCATTGTGTGCATTGTGTGCATGACACCAGGCTAAAGCCGTTACATTTAGGCACAAGTACACCGTTGCGCCTAAACTCGCGGCCACCATGGTTCAGAGAGCATCTGCCCCCGCCTATGCCGTCGCCTACGGCGACACCCGAGCGCCACACGGTAGCTCAGGGGTGATGCCCTACGCGCTGAACCGTTTCATCGCGCTGACGCCGCGGGCGGTCACGCTGTGGAAGCGCCTGAGCAAGGCTTCGGCTCTGGCACGCGAGATCCATGCACTGCCGACGGTGTCCATCAACCTGATGCTGGAGGCCACCAACGGGGCGCCCCCGTTTTTTCGGGACGTCACGATCGGTTTTTACCGCACGGTGTGTGGCCCGCACGCCAAATTCCCTCTGATTGCTCGCATGCGCTACGGCGTGGCCGTGTGCGATCTGCGTCAGATCCAGCACGACCACTACGGCCATCTGGATTCGGCGGGCAAGCGCAACGTCAAGAAGGCACGCCGTTTGGGTTACAGGTTTGCGCCCTTCGATTTCAACGCCCACCTTGATGCGGCGACCCGCATTCACCGCTCCAGCGTCGTTCGCCAGGGGCGGCAGGTACATGACTGGATGCTGGACGAGGCCAAGGCACACGCCAATCCGCCCTCGCAGAGCCACCTGCACGCCTACCCCTACTTCGGCATCTTCCAGGGGGACACGCTTGTCGCGTATGCCGCCTGTCTGATCGCCGGCGAGTTGTGCATGATCCAGACCATTTACGGTCATGCGCAGTTTCACTCGGATGGCATCATCCCTCTGCTGCTGACCTCCATCAGCGATCACCTGAAGAGCCATCACCCGCAGGTGGCCTACTACGCCTACGGGACCTACTACGGTGCCACGCCGTCGATGCAGCGCTTCAAGCGCAAGTTCCTGTTTGAACCATGCTGCGTGAACTGGCATCTGAGCTGAAGGGCGCGCCGATGAAGCGCCGCGTTCCGTGACGAGCTGCCCGCAAAGAATGCACACTCCGGGTGCCCGTGCGATAAAGTAAGCGCATGAAACGTGCGTTCACTGCCGCCACGACCGTCCGGGGCCTCGTTGTCCTGGTCGCCGTTTTTGCGCTGTCGGCCTGCGCGAGCAAAACACAGAACCGAGTGACCTCGGCCGCAGCGACCCCGCTGAGCGACCTGAACCTGGTGCGCGACGAGATCCCCGAGGTCTTGCAGAACGCGCTCAAGCAACCCTACCAGCCGCCCACCGACGCCACCTGCCCTGTCGTGGTGGCCGAAGTGCACCAACTGGACGCCGTGCTGGGTGCCGATCTGGATGCGCCGGCATCGGATGACAGCCCGTCCTTGCTGGATCGGGGCGAAGACCTGGCCGAGAACACCGCCATCGGCGCCATCCAGCGCACC
>JACPOH010000152.1:6730-9835 GCA_016185075.1 Aquabacterium sp.
TCGATCCGCCGGGCTTTTCTCAAGGGCTTTGCCGTGTCGCATGGCTGCGTGCTGACGCCGCCACCGCAACTGGCCGCGGCCTCTGCGGCAGCACCATCGGCTCAGCCACCAGCCACCCCGCCCAACGCCGCGGGCAAATCGGGCCCCACGCCCTCACCGTCTGCTGGCATGCCTTGATCGAAGTCGGGCCTCAGCCTGCCTGAGGCCGCTCCACCACCACGAAGTGCTTGCGCACCGGGCTGACGACCTCGAACGCGCCCTCAAAACCACCGGGGATCACGGCACCCTGGCCGGCCTGCACATCGACAAAACCGCCTTCCCGGTCATGCAGGCGCACATGGCCTTCCTGCACGAAGAAGTACTCGTCCTTGCCGGCGGGAAACACGATTCGCCAGCGGCCCACGTCACACGCCCAGATGCCCGCACTCATCTGCCCATCGGCTGATTCGTACAAAGACCAGGTTTCGCGGCGCGGGTTGCCCTGCTCCAGCCGATCCGGCCGCGGGTGATCGACCACGCCGGGCTGTGCGGGCTGATCGAAACGGACGATGCGCGGCATGTCAGGCGAACGTGAGGACATGGTCCGCCCTCACTTGACCAGGAAATGCTCGCGGTAATACGCCAGCTCGTCGATGGACTCGTGGATGTCGGCCAGCGCCGTGTGCTTCTGCGCCTTCTTGAAACCCTCGGCCAGGCCCGGCTTCCAGCGCTTGGCCAGCTCCTTCAAGGTGCTGACATCCAGATTGCGGTAGTGGAAATAGGCTTCGAGTGTGGGCATGTAACGCGCCAGGAAGCGCCGGTCCTGGCAGATCGAGTTGCCGCACATGGGTGACTTGTTGTTGCCCACGTAAGGCTTGAGGAAATCGATCACCGCCTTGGCGGCCTGATCCTCATCGACGGTCGAGGCCTTGACCCGGTCGATCAGCCCGCTCTTGCCATGCGTGCCCTTGTTCCAGGCGTCCATGCCATTGAGCATCTCGTCAGACTGGTGGATGGCGAACACGGGGCCCTCGACACGGATGTTCAGATGCGGGTCGGTCACCACCACGGCGATCTCGATGATGCGGTCGCTGTCCGGCTTGAGGCCCGTCATCTCCAGGTCGATCCAGATCAGGTTCTGGTCGCTCTTGGTCAGGGTGGCGGGGGGCTCGGCCGGGGTCGGGGCTGTGGCGGGCAGCGTGTCGCTCATCGATCAGGGTCCTTGCGCGGGCCAACGCCCGGCTCTTGTCATGCGAAAAAACAGGCGGCCCGATCGCGCCCCGTCTGCAAACCTGTGGGGTTATGGCCATCGAGCCCGAAGCGGCGATTGTGAGGCAAACGTACACTGACGCCCATGCAATCCAGTGACCTCACCCTGCTTTTTGCGGTCTTCGTGGCCGCCTCGCTCTTGACCAAATTCTGGCTGGACTCGCGCCAGGCCCGCCATGTGGCAACCCACCGCGGTGCCGTGCCGGCGGCTTTCAGCCAGGACGTGGCCCTGGCCAGCCACCAGCGCGCGGCCGACTACACGCTGGACAAACTGCGCTTTGGCCTGATCAACACGGCCATCAGCACCGCCATGCTGCTGGGCTGGACCCTGCTGGGCGGCCTGGACGCGCTCAAGCACCTGGTGCGTGACGCCACCTTCCCGCGCTGGGGCGGCCTGGCTTACCAACTGGCCTTGCTGGGATCGTTCACGGCCATCGGCGCGCTCATCGAATGGCCCCTGGATGCCTGGAACACCTTCCGCATCGAACAACGCCACGGCTTCAACCGCATGACCTGGGGCATGTGGGTCGGCGACCAGTTCAAGCAGGTGCTGGTGGGGTTGCTCATCGGCACGCCGATCGCCGCTCTGATCCTGTGGCTGATGGGCGCCGCCGGCCAGGCCTGGTGGCTGTGGGCCTGGGGCGCCTGGGTGGCCTTCAGCCTGCTGCTGATGGTGATCTTCCCCATCTTCATCGCACCGCTGTTCAACAAGTTCGAGCCCCTGCAGGACGACACCCTGGCCTCGCGCGTGACCAACCTGATGACCCGTTGCGGCTTCAAGGCCAAAGGCTTCTTCGTGATGGACGGCAGCCGCCGCTCGGCCCACGCCAATGCCTACTTCACCGGTCTGGGCTCATCCAAGCGCGTGGTGTTCTTCGACACGCTGCTGACCAAGCTGTCGCACGGCGAGGTAGAGGCGGTACTGGCGCACGAGCTGGGCCACTTCAAGCACAAGCACGTGCTCAAGCGCATGATCATGATGTTCGTGATGAGCCTGGCCGGCTTTGCGCTGCTGGGCTGGCTGTCACGTCAGGTGGCTTTCTACACCGGCCTGGGTGTGGCGCCCAACTTGACCGCCCCCAACGACGCCCTGGCCCTGCTGCTGTTCATGCTGGCCCTGCCTGCCTTCATGTTTTTTGTCTCGCCGGTGTTCTCCTACTTCTCTCGCCGTGACGAATACCAGGCCGATGCCTATGCCTGCAAACAGTCCAGCGGCAAGGACCTGGCCATGGCGCTCATCAAGCTGTACAAAGACAACTCGTCCACTTTGACGCCAGACCCCATGTACGTGCGTTTCTACTACTCTCACCCACCTGCGTCCGAGCGTCTGGCGGCCATGGCAGCCAACTGAAGTGAGGTGACCATGACTCAGCCCCATGCCCTGCCCTTGCACCAGCAACGCTGCAGCCACCAGGCCGGCCCGGCCCTCACGCCCGATGAACAGCTGCTGCTGTTGAGCCAGCTCCAAGGCTGGGCCGTGGATGCCAGCACGCCGGGCGGCGCGCTCACCAAAACCTTCACCCTGGCTGACTTCCACCACACCATGGCCTTCGTCAACGCCGTGGCCTGGGTCGCCCATGAACAAGACCACCACCCTGATCTGGCTGTGAGCTACAAGCACTGCACCATCCGCTGGTCCACGCATTCCGTGGGCGGCCTGTCGCTCAACGACTTCATCTGCGCCGCCCGCGTGGACGCCCTGTCCGCATGAAGCGGCCCGGCAAACCGAGCGGCCACGCGCGTCGCCACAGCAAAGGCCCCGACACCAGCCAGTGTCAGCGTGGCCTGGTGGTGGCCAAGCACGGCCGCCATGTGATCGTCGAAGACGAGGCCGGTGAACGCCTGATCTGCCATCCG
>JACPOH010000153.1 GCA_016185075.1 Aquabacterium sp.
CGCCGACAGCTTCAAGATCAAGGCCTGACCTTGGTCCACCGGTTTGTGCAACCCGCCCGCTTCCTTGTCTGATTTGTTGAGTTTCGCCAGAAAACCAACTGAGTCCCGCTGAGACCCGACCTTGCCGGGGCGCCCTCGAAGGCACCCCCAGGTCATCCACTTGAATGGATGGCCCCGGCTGGTCACCTTTTTGCAGACACCGAATCGGGCGGGCCCCTGCGCCTTGCTCACACCTTACAGGCCCATTGAAGGAGTTCCTCATGGTCAGCGCCGTCTTTCACAGCCCTTCGGACGCCAGCGACGCCCTGCGCGCGGACAAGGCCTCCGACAAGCCCACATCCCATCCCATGAATTCCGCTGCAGTTTCCGCTGGCACCACCTGCGCCAAGCCCTCCACACCGCCCAAAGCGCCGATCGACTGGGCCGGCCTGGCCTTGAGCGCCCTGGCACCCCTGGCCGGCATCGCCTTGCTGGTGGGCATCTGGGCCTTGCTCACCATGAAAGGCGGCAACTTCCCGACCCCACTGGCCACCTGGCATGAGGCCGTGAAGCTGTTCTCGGACCCGTTCTACAGCAACGGCCCCAATGACCAGGGTATCGGCTGGAACATCCTGTTCTCGCTCAAGCGCGTGGCCATGGGCTTTGGCCTGGCCGCCGTGGTCGGCATCCCGATGGGCTTCCTGATCGGCCGCTCGAAGATCATCAGCGCCATGCTCAACCCGCTGATCAGCCTGCTGCGCCCGGTGTCACCCCTGGCCTGGCTGCCCATCGGCCTGCTGGTGTTCAAGTCAGCGGACCCGGCTGCCATCTGGACGATCTTCATCTGCTCGATCTGGCCCATGATCATCAACACGGCCGTGGGCGTACAACGCGTGCCCGAGGACTACCTCAATGTCGCCAAGGTGCTCAACCTCAGCGAATGGAAGATCGTTACAAAGATCCTGTTCCCCTCGGTGCTGCCTTACATGCTGACTGGTGTGCGTCTGTCGGTCGGCACCGCCTGGCTGGTGATCGTGGCCACTGAAATGCTGACCGGGGGCGTGGGTATCGGCTTCTGGGTCTGGGACGAGTGGAACAACCTCAACGTGCACCACATCCTGATCGCCATCTTCGTGATCGGCATCGTCGGCCTGCTGCTGGAACAAGCCCTGGTGTCCATCGCCAAGCGCTTCAGCTTCGAATAAGCCCTCACACCATTGAAGGAGTCACGCATGTCCCACTTCATCGACGTCAGCCAGGCCGAAATGGTGTTCAACACCAAGAAGGGCCATTTCCATGCCCTGCGCGAGATCAACCTGGGCATCCAGAAAGGTGAATTCATCGCCTTGATCGGCCACTCGGGCTGCGGCAAGTCCACCCTGCTCAACCTGATCGCCGGGCTGCTCATGCCCACCAGCGGCGGCCTGATCTGCGACGGCCGGGAGATCGCCGGCCCTGGCCCCGAACGCGCCATGGTGTTCCAGAACCACTCGCTGCTGCCCTGGCTGACCTGCTATCAGAACGTGTACCTGGCTGTGGAGCGCGTGTTTGGCGGCAAGGAAAACAAGGAACAGCTCAAGAAGCGCACGCTGGATGCACTGGAGTTGGTCAACATGAGCCATGCGACGCACAAGCGCCCCAACGAGATCTCGGGTGGCATGAAGCAGCGTGTGGGCATTGCACGCGCCCTGGCCATGGAACCCAAGGTGCTGTTGCTGGACGAGCCCTTCGGCGCGCTGGACGCCCTCACCCGTGCCCACCTGCAGGACGAGCTGCTCAAGATCGTGGCGCGCACCAAGTCGACCGTGGTCATGGTGACTCATGATGTGGATGAGGCCGTGCTGCTGTCGGACCGCATCGTGATGATGACCAATGGCCCGGCCGCCACGATCGGCGAAGTGCTGGATGTGCCACTGGCTCGGCCCCGCAACCGGGTCGAGCTGGCCGAAGACCCGACCTACATCCATTGCCGCAAGGCCGTGCTGGACTTCCTCTACACCCGTCACGGCGTCGCCGACAAAAAGGCGGCCTGATTTCCGCTGTCATCCGACAACAAGTACCGAGGAGCAAACAGAGGTCGACAGCAAAGCTGGCACACCCCTTGCATGAGAACACATGACCGCCTGAATCGCCAGAGCCGGGCGGTCTTCCTCAGCGGGGGTCAGTGGGTCCGCGAAACTCCACCGACCTCTTAACGCCTTCCAGGTTCAGGCCTGGAAGGCGTCTTTTTTGGCCATTCCCCAGAAGATTGCCCCCAAAACGATCATGGGCACGCACAGCCATTGCCCCATGCTCATGTTCAGTGCGAGCAAGCCCAGGAAGCTGTCGGGCTCGCGGAAATACTCTGCAATGAAGCGGAACACGCCGTAACCCAACAGGAACATGCCGGCGACCGCACCCTGTTGGCGAGGCTTGCGCGCATACAACCACAGCAGCACGAAGAGCAACATGCCCTCCAGCCCGAACTGGTAGAGCTGGGATGGATGGCGCGCCACGTCGCTGCCGGACTCCGGAAACACCATGGCCCAAGGCAGGCTGGGGTCCGCAGCCCTGCCCCACAACTCGCCATTGATGAAGTTGCCGATGCGCCCGGCGGCGAGCCCCAGCGGCACGCAAGGGGCCACCAGATCGGCCACCTCGAAGAAATGACGCCCCTGGCGTTTGGCAAACACAGCCATGGCTGCGATCACGCCCAGCAGCCCGCCATGGAAGGCCATGCCGCCTTGCCACACGGCAAAGATCTCGGCCGGGTGCGCAAAGTAGTGCGACGGCTTGTAGAACAGCACATAACCCAGACGCCCCCCCAGCACGACACCCAACATCGCAAAGAAGAGCAGGTCTTCCACGTGCTGGCGGGTCCAGCCCCGTTCGGCAAATGGCGATTGCCTGGCACGCATGGTGGCCAGGAGATAGGCGCCCACGAAGGCCACCAGATAAGTCAGGCCGTACCAGTGCACCTTCAAGGGGCCCAGCGACACGGCTACAGGGTCGAATTGGGGATGAATCAGCATGGCGCGAACGATAACCCATGTGGCCAACCACATGCCCTGCCGCCATGTGAAGATATGTTGGCCTGCTAGCATCAAGCCATGAACCCGACGAACATCCAGATCATTGGCGCCGGCCTGTTTGCGGTGGCCTTGCTGCACACCTTCTCGACCAAGTTCTTCGAGCGCCTGGCGCACACACGCCCGACGCATGCCGGTCTGTGGCACTTGCTCGGCGAGGTCGAGGTCGTGTTCGGCTTCTGGGCCTTCGTGTTGATGATCGTGATGTTCCTGACCGAGGGCAAGGCCACCGCGACGCAGTACCTGGACACACGCAACTTCACGGAGCCCCTGTTCGTGTTCGCCATCATGGTGGCGGCGGCCAGCAAGCCCATTCTGCAAGCAGCAGGTGGCCTGACCCGGACACTCGCACGCTGGCTCCCGCTTCCCGCAGCGTGGTCCTTCACGCTGGTCACCTTGACGCTCGTGCCGCTGATGGGCTCCTTCATCACCGAGCCTGCTGCCATGACGCTGGCCGCGCTCCTGCTGCGAGACGGGCTCTACAGCCACCCCATTTCCAACAGGCTCAAGTACGCCGTGCTCGGCGTGTTGTTCGTCAACGTGTCCATTGGCGGCACCTTGACCCCCTACGCGGCTCCACCGGTGCTGATGGTGGCCAACGCCTGGGGCTGGGATCTGGCCTTCATGTTCCTGAATTTCGGGGACAAGGCGGCACTGGCCGTGGCCATCAACGCGATGGGGGTGGTCCTCGTTTTCGGGCGGGAACTCAAGGCCCTGCCCCCCCTGTCGCAGCCCGAGGAAAAGCGGCCGCCTCTGCTGGTCACCGCCATGCACATCCTGCTGCTGGCCGGCATCGTGGTGTTTGCCCACCATCCGGCCGTCTTCCTGGGCCTCTTCATGCTCTTTCTGGGTTTCACGGCGGCCTACGAGCGTTACCAGTCTCCATTGATCCTGCGCGAGGGCCTGCTGGTGGCCTTCTTTCTGGCGGGCCTCGTGGTTCTGGGCGGGCAACAGCAGTGGTGGCTGGAGCCCTTGCTGCTCAAGATGGACGCCAATGCCGTCTTCTTCGGCGCCACGGCCTTGACGGCCATCACCGATAACGCCGCATTGACTTACCTGGGCTCGCTGGTGCCGGGCCTGAGCGATGAATTCAAGTACGCCCTGGTAGCCGGCGCGGTCACGGGTGGCGGCCTGACCATCATTGCCAACGCCCCCAACCCTGCAGGGGCCTCGATCCTCAAAGGCAAGTTCGAGGACCAGTCCATCCATGCCGGCGGTTTGCTGCTGGCCGCACTCCTGCCGACCTTGGTGGCGCTGACGGCGTTCAAGTGGCTGTGAGCGTCTGCCCAGACATCACCAGGGCCCGAGAACGCCCGTTGACAGCACTGCGGTGCGCTGCACCTTCGCCCCTGTCACCCCTCTCCTCGAGCTGACATGGCCTGAAGCAAAAAGCCCGTCCACAGGACGGGCTTTTTCTTGGGCGCTTCAAGCGATCAGCGCTGTACTTGCGACAGGTCACGCACCGCGCCGGTGTCAGCCGAGGTCGTCAGCAGCGCATAGGCTTGCAGGGCAGCCGAGACGTAGCGCTCACGTTTGGCTGGTTTCCAGGCCTGTGCGCCCTTGGCCTCCATGGCGGCGCGGCGGGCAGCCAGTTCTTCAGCGCTGATGGCCAGGTTGATCGAACGATTGGGGATGTCGATCTCGATGGTGTCGCCATCCTCCACCAGGGCGATGGCACCGCCGCAAGCCGCTTCAGGCGATGCGTGGCCAATGGACAGCCCCGATGTGCCGCCCGAGAAGCGACCATCGGTCAACAAGGCACACGCCTTGCCCAGACCACGGCTCTTGAGGTAGGACGTGGGGTACAGCATTTCCTGCATGCCGGGGCCGCCCTTGGGGCCTTCGTAGCGGATGATGACGACGTCACCGGCCTGCACTTCTTCACCCAGAATGCCTTCCACGGCATCGTCCTGGCTTTCGTACACGCGGGCCTTGCCGGTGAACTTCCAGATGGACTCATCGACACCGGCCGTCTTCACGATACAGCCCTTCTCGGCGATGTTGCCGTAGAGCACGGCCAGGCCACCGTCCTTGGTGAAAGCATGTTCCGTGCTGCGGATCACGCCCTTGGCACGGTCCAGGTCAAGCGCCTTCCAGCGGCTGTCCTGCGAGAACGCGACTTGGGTGGGGATACCACCGGGCGCGGCCTTGTAGAAGGTGTGCACAGCCTCGTCCTGGGTGACGGTCACGTCCCACGTTTCGATGGCTTCGCCCATGGACTTGCTGTGCACGGTCGGCACATCGGTGTGCAGCAGGCCGCCACGGGCCAACTCGCCCAGGATGGACATGATGCCGCCAGCGCGGTGCACGTCTTCGATGTGGACATCGGGCACGGCAGGCGCCACCTTGCTCAGGCAAGGCACCTTGCGAGACATGCGGTCGATGTCGGCCATCGTGAAGGGCACCTCGGCTTCGCGGGCAGCGGCCAGCAAGTGCAGCACGGTGTTGGTCGAGCCCCCCATGGCCACATCCAGCGCCACAGCGTTTTCAAAGGCCTTGAAACTGGCGATGTTACGCGGCAGCACGCTGGCGTCATCCTGCTCGTAATAGCGCTTGGCCAGCTCGACCACCGTGCGGCCCGCCTTGCGGAACAGCTTTTCGCGGTCCGCGTGCGTGGCGACGATGGTGCCATTGCCCGGCAAGGACAAGCCCAAGGCCTCGGTCAGGCAGTTCATCGAGTTGGCGGTGAACATGCCCGAGCACGAACCACAGGTCGGACAAGCCGAACGCTCGATGGTGGCCACCTCTTCATCAGAGCAGTTCTTGTCGGCGGCCTTGACCATGGCATCAACCAGATCAAGTGCGATGACCTTACCCTCGATCTTGGCCTTGCCGGCTTCCATGGGGCCACCGGACACGAACACCACGGGGATGTTCAGGCGCAACGCGGCCATCAGCATGCCGGGCGTGATCTTGTCGCAGTTGGAAATGCACACCAGGGCATCGGCCGTGTGGGCATTGACCATGTACTCGACGCTGTCGGCAATCAGATCGCGCGAGGGCAGCGAGTACAGCATGCCGCCGTGGCCCATGGCGATGCCGTCGTCCACGGCGATGGTGTTGAATTCCTTGGCCACACCACCTGCCGCTTCGATTTCGCGGGCGACCAGCTGACCCAGATCCTTCAGGTGCACGTGACCCGGCACGAACTGCGTGAAGCTGTTGGCGATCGCGATGATGGGCTTCTCGAAGTCACCGTCCTTCATGCCCGTGGCGCGCCACAGGGCTCGAGCACCCGCCATGTTGCGGCCGGCGGTAGAGGTACGGGAACGGTACTGAGGCATGAAACGGCTCCGGAGGGCTTGTTTTCTGAGGGGATGCTGATTTTATCCCCTCCCCGCCAGCGGCCTATCGCGTCTGGTTCAACGCTTACCTTTTTTAGGGTTTTGCAGACCAAGGGCGTCCAGTGATTTCTGGCGCCTGGCCTCCCGCTTGTCGTCGATTTTCTGCATGGCCTTGCGCTGCGTCAGGCCAGACCAGTCCGACCACAGCCACCAGACAAAGGCAAGCCCGAAGGGCACCAGGATCAGCAGCCCCTTCTCCCCCCAGCCCCACGGCCATGCCCCAATTGGGCCAATGCCAGCCAGATTCATCACCAGCATCGCCACGCCAATTGCGACAAACCACATGATTCCTGTCCTTCAAATGCACAGCGCCATAAAAAAGCCTCGCCTGTCAACGCGGGCATGGCCGAAACGTTTATAAAACACTCCTCAACTGTAATTCACCCTCTGCGGAAGGACCCCCATGAAACTCCTGCCCTCAATGCTGGTTGCCATCACGCTGGCCGTCGCTGGTGCCTCTGCCATGGCCAACCAGGAACTGGCCCAGAAGAAGGCCTGTCTGGCATGCCACGCCGTAGACAACAAGGTTGTCGGCCCGGCCTACAAGGACGTCGCCAAGAAGTACAAGGGCCAGAAGGGCATCGAGGCCAAGCTGGCAGAAAAGGTCATGAAGGGCGGCAAGGGTGCCTGGGGCGAAGTACCGATGCCGGCTAACCCTCAGGTCAACGAAGCCGAAGCCAAGCAACTGGTGAGCTGGATCCTGTCGCTGAAGTAAGCAGCGAACCCTCGGCGCCCATGAAAAAAGCCCCGCCATGTGCGGGGCTTTGCTTTTCTCCCCCGGCCGGCGCTTGTGGCGCCAGCCAGGCTCAAGAGCGTGGGCCTCAGTCGCCCGCGTAGATGTCGACGTCCTTCGTTTCACGAACGAACAGCAGCCCGACCACGAACGTGATGCTGGCCACGATGATCGGGTACCACAGGCCGTTGTAGATGTTGCCAGTCTGGGCCACGATCGCGAACGCCGTGGTAGGCAGCAAGCCGCCAAACCAGCCGTTACCGATGTGGTACGGCAAGCTCATCGAGGTGTAGCGGATGCGGGTCGGGAACATCTCCACCAGCATGGCGGCGATCGGGCCGTACACCATGGTCACGAAGATGACCAGCACCGTCAGGATGGCCACGATCACCGGCTTGTTGAGTTTGGCAGGATCAGCCTTGGCCGGGTAGCCCGCCGCCTTCAGCGCCGCGCCGACCGACTTCTTGAAGTTGCCTTCGATGACCTTGGCTGCAGCAGCCTTGCCGTCCTTGTCGAACGCAGCAAGGGCCGCCGTGGCTTCCTTCAAGGCCTTCTCGGCATCCTTCAGCTTGTCAGCAGCGGCGCCGTTGGCCTTCATGTCGGCCACCTTGGCTGCGGCGGCTTCCTTGGCCTTCGTCGCCATTTCCTTGGCTGCAGGCACGTCAGCCTCGGTCACCTTGGTGGGCGAGAAGCTGTTGATCACCGTTTCGCCAACCTTGACCACAGCCACGGAG
>JACPOH010000154.1 GCA_016185075.1 Aquabacterium sp.
ACACCGCGCTCGATCTGGGCGTGGAGGTGGTGCCCGTGCTCAACAAGATGGACTTGCCGCAGGCCGATCCGGACCGCGCCAAGGCCGAGATCGAAGACGTGATCGGCATCGACGCGACCGACGGCATCCCTTGCTCTGCCAAGACCGGCATGGGCGTGGACGACATCCTCGAAGCCGTGATCACGCGCATGCCGCCGCCCAAAGGTCAGCCTGATGGCCCGCTGCGCGCCATGATCATTGACGCCTGGTTCGACAACTATGTCGGCGTGGTGATGCTGGTGCGTGTGGTCGATGGCCAGTTGCGCAAGGGCGAACGCATCCGCATGATGGCCACCAATGCCGTCTACCCGGTCGAGCACCTGGGCGTGTTCACGCCCAAGTCGGTGAACCGCGATGCGCTCAACGCAGGCGAGGTGGGCTTCATCATCGCCGGCATCAAGGAGCTGCAGGCGGCCAAGGTGGGTGACACCATCACCGTCGAAAAGAAGCTGCCCAACAACGCCGGCCCTGCCACCGAGGCGCTGCCCGGTTTCAAGGAGATCCAGCCGCAGGTGTTTGCCGGTCTGTATCCCACCGAGGCCAGCGAGTACGACCAGCTGCGCGATGCGCTGGAAAAGCTCAAGCTCAACGATTCGTCGCTGCGCTATGAACCGGAAGTGTCGCAAGCCCTGGGCTTTGGCTTCCGCTGCGGCTTCCTGGGCCTGTTGCACATGGAGATCGTGCAGGAGCGCCTGGAGCGTGAGTTCGACCAGGACCTGATCACCACCGCGCCCAGCGTGGTCTACCAGGTGGAGCTCAACAGTGGCGAGGTCATCGAGGTGGAGAACCCCTCGAAGATGCCCGAAGTGGCCCGGATCAAGGAGATCCGTGAGCCCATCGTCACCGTGCATCTGTACATGCCGCAAGACTATGTCGGCCCCGTGATGACGCTGGCCAATCAGAAGCGCGGCGTGCAGCTCAACATGGCCTATCACGGCCGCCAGGTCATGCTGACCTACGACATGCCACTGGCCGAGATCGTGCTGGACTTCTTCGACAAGCTCAAGAGCGTGTCGCGCGGTTACGCCTCCATGGACTACGAGTTCAAGGAATACCGCCCGTCCGACGTGGTCAAGGTGGACCTGATGATCAACGGCGACCGCGTGGACGCACTGTCGATCATCGTGCACCGTGCGCAAAGCCAGTTCCGTGGCCGCGCCGTGGCCGCCAAGATGCGCGAGCAGATCCCGCGCCAGATGTACGACGTGGCCATTCAGGCGGCCATTGGCGGCAACATCATTGCGCGTGAAAACATCAAGGCGCTGCGCAAGAACGTGCTGGCAAAATGCTACGGCGGCGACATCACCCGCAAGAAGAAACTGCTCGAAAAACAAAAGGCCGGCAAAAAGCGCATGAAGCAGGTGGGCTCCGTCGAGGTGCCGCAAGAAGCTTTCCTGGCCATCCTTCAAGTGGACGATTGATGAGTTTGATTACAGGTGTGTTGTACGCCGCGCTGGTGGCGTACCTGGGGGGCTGGTACCTTGGCCATTGGCAGGGCAATTTTTCCTTGCTGCTGTTCGTTCTGACGCTGGTCACGCTCGTGTACTGGCTGGCCGAGCGATACAAGTTTCAGCCTGAGCGAGAGGCGGCTGCGGCCAAGCTGGTCGCCGAGGACGAAGCCCGTCGCAAGCAACTGGCCAGCCAGGGCATTGCCCAGGTGGACAGCAATGTCAGTCAGGCGCGCGAGAAGCTGCTCATGCAGCCCTGGTGGCTGGACTGGACGGCAGGTCTGTTCCCGGTCATCTGTGCCGTGTTCCTGATGCGTTCCTTCCTGTTCGAGCCGTTCAAGATCCCGTCAGGCTCGATGATCCCGACGCTGCTGGTGGGCGACCTCATCCTGGTCAACAAATTCCACTACGGCATCCGTCTGCCCGTGATCAACAAGAAGATCATCGCCAACCACGAACCACAACGTGGTGACGTGATGGTGTTCCGCTACCCCGTCAACCCCAGCCTGGACTACATCAAGCGCGTGGTGGGGGTGCCGGGTGACGAGATCGCCTATATCAACAAGCGCCTGACCATCAACGGCACGCCGATCGAGCAGACACCGCTGGCCGAGTTTTATGACGAAGACAGCCTGAAGTATTCGCTGCAGTACGCCGAGAACCTGATGGGCGTGAGTCACCGCATCTTGGTGGACAAGGATCGTCCGCCCTTCGTGCCGCCTCAGGCGATCGAAGATTTCCCGAACAAGGAAAACTGCCGCTACAGTGGCGAGGGCGTGGTGTGCAAGGTGCCGCCTGGCCACTATTTCCTGATGGGTGACAACCGCGACAATTCGCAGGACTCCCGCTTCTGGGGCTTTGTACCCGATGAGAACATCGTGGGCAAGGCATTTGTGATCTGGATGAACTTCGGTGATCTCAAGCCGTGACTTCCATCAAGGCGAAGGACCTGGACATCACCAAAGAAGACGACAAGGTGGTGGTCAAGTTCGCCTATGACAGAGAGATCGAGTTGATGGACCCGGTCTACCTGCTGCTCAAGTTCCATGGGCAGTCCAAGTGAGGCGATGTCGGTGATGCCGGCTTTGGCGCAAACAGCATTCGACGGGCCTGAACGCAGGCCCGCTTTGTTTTGATGACGACCTCTTCTCCACTCAACAAGGGTGGCGCGGCGGGTGCCGTGTCGTTGCCGCCTGCTTTGCAGGCCTTGCAGCAGCGGCTCGGGCATGTGTTTGCCGATGGGGGCTTGCTGGCCCGCGCTGTGACGCACAAGAGTTTCGGTGCGGATCACTACGAGCGTCTGGAATTCCTGGGGGACGCGGTGTTGAGCCTGGGCGTGTCAGCCTTGCTGTATCGCCGTTTTGATCGCAGCGACGAGGGTGATCTCACCCGTGTGCGTGCCCACCTGGTGAGGCAGGACATGCTGTTCAAGCTGGCTCAGCAACTGGGCTTGCCCGAGGTCATGCGTCTGAGCGAGGGCGAAGCCAAAGGAGGAGGGGCGCAGCGGCCTTCCATCCTGGCCGATGCACTGGAAGCCATCATCGGTGCGGTCTACCTGGATGCGGGTTTCGACGCTGCACGTGACCTGGTGCTCCGCCTGTTCGAGCCGCTGGTGGCCGAGTCCACCATGGAGGGCTGGAGCAAGGACGCCAAGACGGCCTTGCAGGAGTGGTTGCAAGGGCGCAAGCTGGCTGTCCCCGTCTATCGCATTGAAGAAACCCGCGGCAAGGCGCATGAGCAGACCTTCGTGGTCGCTTGCGAGTTGCCGCTGCAGAACCTGGTGGTGAGAGGTGAAGGCCTGTCGCGCCGTGCTGCCGAACAGGCTGCGGCCCAGGCAGCGTTGGTGCAATTGCAGGCCATGTCGGCCAAGGATTTGCCCAAAGCGACCAAACCGACCGTGGTGGTCAAGAAAAAGCGCGTCTGACGCATCGCCCAAACCCAACTGATTGATTGCCATGCCGAAGAAGCCCAGCACACCGACCGAATCCGCCAAGCCAGCCGCATCCGCCAAGCCGGGCAAGGCCAAAGCCGACCCTGCTGCCAAGCCAGCCAAGACCCCTCAGCCCGCCTCGGACAAGCTCAACCCGGACCTGGACGCCATGCTGGC
This sequence comes from Aquabacterium sp., assembly GCA_016185075.1. Lineage (GTDB taxonomy): Bacteria > Pseudomonadota > Gammaproteobacteria > Burkholderiales > Burkholderiaceae_C > Aquabacterium. The sequence goes on from JACPOH010000154.1 coordinate 3,595, forward strand.
CAACTTGTCGATGGCCAAGAAGGGCAGCAACGAATCGGCGGTGCCTGCTCAGCAGCAGCGTTGCGGCCTGATTGCCATCATCGGGCGGCCCAACGTGGGCAAATCCACGCTGCTCAACGCCTTGGTGGGTCAGAAAGTGTCGATCACCTCGCGCAAGGCGCAGACCACACGCCACCGCATCACGGGTATCCGAACGGATGGCGACACGCAGTTCGTGTTCGTGGACACGCCTGGCTTCCAGACGCGCCACACGGTGCGTGGCACGGCCGCGCTCAACCGCAACCTGAACAAGACCGTGCAGGCCACGCTGTCGGATGTGGACGTGGTGCTGTTTCTGGTCGAGGCCGGCAAGTTCGGGCCGGATGACGCCAAGGTCGTGGCCTTGCTGCCCAAGGACAAGCCGGTGATCCTGGTGGCCAACAAACTGGATCTGGTGCACCGCCGCGAAGACCTTTTCCCGTGGCTGCAGGGCATGCAGGCGCATCACACCTTTGCCGAGTTCATCCCGCTGTCTGCCCAGAAAGAGGATGACACCAAGCGGCTCATGGCAGTGGTCAAGCCCTATCTGCCCGAGCAGACCTGGTGGTACGACGCAGAGGCCCTGACCGACCGCACGGACCGCTTCCTGGCCAGCGAGATCATCCGGGAAAAGTTGTTCCGCCTGACGGGTGACGAATTGCCCTATACCTCGACTGTGGTGATCGACCAGTATGCCGAGGAGCCGCCCCCGCCGGGCAAGCCAAAGGCCACAGGCCTGGTGCGGATCGCCGCGACCATCATCGTGGAGCGTGAACAGCACAAGGGCATGGTCATTGGGGACAAGGGCGAGCGCCTCAAGCGCATTGGCACCGAAGCGCGTACCGAACTGGAACGCCTCATGGGCGTCAAGGTCTTCCTTGAAATCTGGGTGAAGGTGCGCTCGGGTTGGGCTGACGACGAAGCCCGCCTGCGTACTTACGGCTACGAGTGATCGCGGCGGGCAAGGGCTGGTGACACGTGGCGCGTGCGTCTCAACGAACAGGGGTGGCGGCGTATGTGCTGCACAGCCATGACTGGAGCGAATCCAGCCTGATCCTGGATCTGTTCACGCGTGAGCATGGGCGCGTGGTGGCTGTGGCCAAAGGGGCGAAGCGGCCTTACTCCCAGTTGCGGCCGGTGCTGATGCCGTTTCAGTGCCTGTCGGTGCTCTTTGGCGTCAAGCGCTCGGAGGATGCCGAAGTGTGGCTGTTGAGGCAGGCCGAATGGGCAGGTGGCCCGGCTTGGCCCGGCGGTGCGGCCTTGTTGCCGGGCTTCTATCTCAATGAACTGCTGATGCGCATGATGGTGCGCCACGACCCGCATCCGGCCTTGTTCGATGCGTATGCGCAGACCTTGCACGCCATGGGTGACCCGGCGCTGTTGCAGGCTGCGCTCAGGGCTTTCGAGCTCACCTTGCTGCGCCAGCTGGGTCATTTGCCGCAGCTGTCCGTACAGACGGTCGACAACCAGCCTGTGATGGCGGGCACTGCTTACGAACTGCACCCCGAGCTGGGTGTGCGCGAGGCCTTGTGGGTGGGCGAGCCTGGTGTCGGGCCGGTCGTGCTGGATGGGCAGGTGCTGATCTCGGTCGAGCAGGCGCTGTCAATCGCGGGCGGTATCCCCACGCTGATGGCGGCCTGCATGTCGGCCTTGAGTGAACTCAAAGCCCTGCTGCGCACCTTGATTCACTATCATCTCGGATCCCAGACGCTGCGCACGCGCCAGCTCATGATGGAGCTTCAACAACCATGACCTACTCTGGCTCTCAACTCACTGCCGTGGACGCACCCTTGCTGGGTGTCAACATCGACCACATTGCCACGGTACGCAATGCACGAGGCGGGCGCTTTCCAGATCCGGTCGCCGCAGCCTTGTTGGCTGTGGAGGCTGGTGCCGACATCATCACCTTTCACTTGCGCGAGGACCGTCGCCACATCCGCGATGAAGACGTGCAGCGCCTGAAGGCCCACGTGCACGTCCCCCTGAACTTCGAGGCTGCCGTGACCGACGAGATGCTCGACATCATCGAGCGCACGGCTCCTCAGCACGTGTGCCTGGTGCCCGAGCGCCGCCAGGAAATCACGACCGAAGGCGGGCTGGACGTGCTGGGGCAACGCAGCCGCATGCAGGACGCCTGCCAGCGCCTGGCCAAGGCAGGCTGCCGTGTCTCGCTGTTCATCGGTGCAGACCCCGCCCAGATCGAGGCAGCCGCCGACGTGGGCGCCCCTTGTATCGAGCTGCACACAGGTGCTTTGGCCAACGCCTGGTGGGACGGCGATGCCGCCTTGCTGGCGCATGAGCTGGATCGGCTCAAGGCCGCGAGGCCATCGCCGACTTCAAGGCCGAGGCCGTGATCGCCCGCCGCCAGGCATCGTCCAACTGATTCCAACCTGTCTACCTCATGAGCAAGCAAAGCAAGAAAAGCGGCCAGCCCCCATCCAGCAGCGAGGCGCTGGAAACCATCGCACATGCGCCTGGTGTGCTCGACATCGCCGGCCTGAGCCTGGAGGATGACGACCGTCGGCGTCTGGCGCGTCCCCTGACAGGCGGCTTGATCCTGTTTGCGCGCAACTGGGCCAACCGGGCCCAACTGACAGCCTTGTGCACGGAGATCAAGTCCATCCGTCCTGATGTGCTGATTTGCGTCGACCATGAAGGTGGGCGGGTGCAGCGTTTTCGCACCGACGGCTTCACCCATGTTCCGGCCATGCGCAGCCTGGGCGAGATGTGGGTGAAAGACGGCAAGGGCGGTGAGGGCGCCGGTGCCATGGCCGCGACGGACGCCGCCACGGCCTGCGGCTATGTGCTGGCCAGCGAGTTGCGCGCCTGCGGTGTGGACCTGACGTTCACACCCGTGCTGGACCTGGACTGGGGTGAAAGCGGCGTCATCGGTGACCGTGCCTTTGACCGTGACCCTCGCGTGGTATCGGTGCTGGCCAAGAGCGTCATGCATGGCCTGCTGCTGGCTGGCATGGCCAACTGCGGCAAGCATTTCCCTGGTCATGGTTTCGTGAAGGCCGATTCGCACGTGGATGTGCCCATCGACAAACGCAGCCTCAAGGCCATCCTGACAGATGACGCCAAGCCCTATGAATGGCTGAGCACCTCGCTGACCAGCGTGATGCCTGCCCACGTGATCTACCCCAAGGTTGACGCAGCCCCCGCAGGCTTCTCCCGCAAGTGGCTGCAGGATATTCTGCGTGCGCAGATGGGCTTCACCGGCGCGATCTTCAGTGACGACCTCAGCATGGAAGGTGCCAGCGTGGCGGGCAACCACACCCAGGGCGCGATCGCCGCGCTCAATGCCGGTTGCGACATGGTGCTGTTGTGCAACCAGTCGCTCAATGGCGGCAAGCCCGTTGACGAATTGCTCGATGGCCTGAGCGCCGCCCTGGCCCGCGGTGAGTGGGCTGCCAGCCCTGACAGCGAGGCGCGTCGTCTGGATCTGCTGCCCCAGACTGCACCGCTGACCTGGGACGAGTTGATGCACTCGCCCATGTACCAGCACGCCCTGTCCAGGCTGCCCCGCTGAGGCGGTCACCGTGCCGCCCTCTGCTGGGCGGCGCAGATTCAGTTGGCGTAGAGCGACTGGATCACGGCCTGCTGGCGTTCCAGCACCACCTTGCGCTTCACCTTGAGCGTGGGCGTCAGCTCCCCGCCCTCGATGGTGAAGGGTTCGGTCAGCACCGCGAACTTGCGGATATGCGCGACGCGCGCTTGCTGCTCGTTGACATGGTCCACGGCTTTCTGCAAGGCAGCCTGTACCAGCGGGTGTTTGTGCAGATCGGGCCCCGGCGTCAGATTGTGGGCCTTCGCGAAATCAGCCAGGCTTTGTGCTTCCAGGGTCAGCAGCGCTGTCAGGTAGTTGCGGCCGTCGCCGCACACCACGGCGTACTCGATGAGGTGGCTGTCCATCAAGGCTGCCTCGATGTTGGCGGGCGAGATGTTCTTGCCGCCCGACGTGATGATCAGGACTTTCTTGCGGCCTGTGATGTACACGTAGCCATCGGCGTCCACGCGGCCCAGATCGCCAGTCTGCAGCCAGCCGTCGATGATGGTCTGTGCGGTGGCGGCCGCTTGCCCCATGTAGCCATGGAAGATGTGCGGACCACGGATGAGCAGCTCGCCGTCTTCGGCGGCACGAATCTCGGTGCCGGGCAAGGCCTTTCCGACCGAACCGATCTTCGTGCTGCCCGGCAAGCTCAAGGTCGAAGGGCCGCAGGCTTCGGATTGGCCATAACCCTCTCGCACATGGATGTTCAGCCCGGTGAAGAAGCGCAGGCTCTCCGGTGAGATGGGGGCAGCCGCTGTCACCAGCAGGCTTGCCTGGTCAAACCCCAGCGCCTCCTGGACCTTCTGGTAGATGAGCTTGTGGGCCAGGTTCTTCTGCAGCGTCAGCCAGGCGCCGGGCTGCATCCCGGCCAGATCCTGCTCGTTCCAGCGTTGGCCCACTTGCAAGGCCCACTTGGCCAGTCGCGCCTTGAAGCCGGTTGCCTGGGCCAGCTTGGCCTCGATCGCGACCTGCATCTTTTCCCACACACGGGGAACGCCAAAGAAGATGGTGGGCTTGACCTCCTTGAGGTGCTCGCCCAGCTTGTCGATGCTTTGCGCGAAGTAGACCGCAAAACCGCCGTAGGCCTGGTTGTGCACGGTGGCCATCTGCTCGGCAATGTGCGCCAGCGGCAGATACGAAATCATGCGGTCGTTTTCATCCACATGGAACAACTGGCTCATGGTGTTGGCCGTCCACCAGAGGTTCCCATGGCTCAGCATCACGGCTTTCGAGGGGCCGGTCGTGCCGGACGTGTAGATCAGCGAAGCCGTGTCTTGCGGCTGGATGCTCGCCAGTCGCTTGTTGATGAGGCGTTCGTACTCCGCCTCCTGGCTGCCGAGCCCTTGCACCATGAAGTCCTGCCATGCCAGACCCTGGCAATGGGCGAGACGCTGGGGCGCGCCCTTGATCTGAACGAAGTGGCGCAGGTGCATGAGCCGCTCGGCACAGGCGTCCACGCAAGCGAATCGATCATCGTCCTCCAGCACCAGCACAGGGGCTTTGCAGTGGTTGAGGATGTACTCGATGTCAGCGGTCGAGCTGGTCCAGTAGATGCCCACGGGGATGGCGCCGATGCTCATGGCGGCATACGCGGTGATACTCCATTCCGGTCGGTTGAAACTGAGGATGGCCACGGCATCGCCTCGCTCGACGCCCATCGAGAGCAGGGCGCGTGCCGCCTGCCTGATCTGTTGCGCGTAGTCTTGCCAACTGGTGGCCTGCCAGCTTTGCTCGCCCCGAACCCAGTACGCGGGCCTGCCTGACAAGTTGGCGGCCGTTTCAAACAGCTTGACAGGGGGGGCGATGAAGTTGGCGAAGGTCGTGGCCACGGCGGTCTGCTCGCTGGTAGAGGTGTGTCCGCGCCGATCCAAATCTGAGCCACCGTGCCGATCCAATATTGAGCCAGGGCTGGTAGCCGACCAAAGGGTGGTCAGCTGTGGATAAGTGTAGAGCCTTGCCGGGTTTTGAGCCCTTCGGCTGGCTTGGTTGA
>JACPOH010000155.1 GCA_016185075.1 Aquabacterium sp.
AAAAGGCGCATCAAGGCACGAGAGCAGTCTCGGATGCAGGCGGCAGCAGAGGGCAAAGCCTGACACTCAAAGCAAAGGGGGAAGCCGCTGCGCGGCCTCCCCCTTGATGATCAACCAAGCCAGCCGAAGGGCTCAAAACCTGGCAAGGCTCTACACTTATCCACAGCTGACCACCCTTTGGTCGGCTACCAGCCCTGGCTCAATATTGGATCGGCACGGTGGCTCAGATTTGGATCGGCGCGGACAATCAGGCCACCATGGCTGCGCCAACTCCAGTTTCTTTGATCGGTCAAGCTCGGGCACCGCCCAGCTCGCAACCTCTTGTAAGGTGCGCGGCCGCGTAGGGTGGCGTTCGACCTTTGTCCAGGGAGTTGACGTAATCAGACAGATCGAGCGCGATTGATGGTCTTTTCAGGGCAAAAATTGCGCATTACGGTTGTTTTGGCACTCACGTGGTCATGACTGCACGACATTAACAACCGCTCACAACTTGGTGGGCTTGTTTGATGCCGTTGCGTTGCATGTGTTGACAAGCCCCGTGACAATGAACGAAACTCGCGCTGCGGAACTAGGGTTTCGGATTGAGAGAATCGTTTCCACAACCTATGTACAAGACTTACCCATCGATCACTCAAGCCAGCTTGTGGTGGTATGTACTGTGGTTGACATAATATACATCGTAGCAATGTTAGTGAAGACGTGACGAGTCCACTGAGCGATCGCGACCATCGTGCCAGCAATGCAACTTTACAAACCATAAAATCCGCCCCGCCGGAATCGTCCGGCAAGGCAACGGGTTTCACACAAAACAAAGGTCAAACACGAAACAGAGGAACCAAGATGGAGCAAAGAGATTCAGAAAGCACCGATGCCATCATTCAGCGCCTCGCGGAGCGCCAAGCAGAAGGCCGAACCGAATCCAAAGCCAGACTGGCGGCGATCGAACGCGCCATGACCCCGCAATGGCGGGCAACCATGGAGGCCAAAATCACCAGGCTGAACAGCGAAGCCTCGTCGCCGCGCAGCAAGCTGCCCAAGCTTTACATGTTGATGGAGGAAGTTGCGGCCGTACGCGCCCCCCATCTGGCTTGCGGCCCGGGATGCAACGCCTGCTGCAGGACGATACCCGTTGAGATTTCCGATCTGGAGGCACGTCACATTGCGCAGGCAACCGGAAGAACCATGGCCACGCTCCCCCCTGGACGGCACACGCCCGCCTTGACTGGCGGGCCACACGTCAACACGCCCTGCCCATTTTTGGTGGCTGACATGTGCTCCATTTACGAACACCGCCCCTACAACTGCCGCTCCCTGGCTGTCGTCGACCGAGATGCGCTGACATGCCACGAAGTGAACACGAACCTGACCCGCACCAAAGACCCCAGGGCGGTGCCCGTCCCCATGACAAAGATGCAAGCTTTCGACCCCAGCTACGCTGCACTCACGAACCGCGCAGGCACCGTCTGGGCAGATATCAGGCAGTTCTTTCCGGCTCAGTCGAAATCAACTTGATTTGATCTGCTTCAACCGCGCTCCTACCCGGCATTGCAGGCGGCTGAGTCAAGTCCTGGACTCGGCCCCTCGCGCGAGGCCTGCGGCGTCCACTGGCACCTCACCCCTGGCGCCGCACCAGCCTGTCCAGCTGAAAGCGCTTGCTCAGCGTCCTGTCCAGCATCCTGACCGGCACCCATTGCTTGAGGAACGGCAGCAGGCTGCTTTTCTCACCGAGGCGAATCACGGGTGGGCACGCCGATCGGCTCAACTGGTCAACCAGAAGGCCCGCAAACACCTCGGCTGGCATGGCCTTGCTCTGGCTTTCGTTGGCGCGCGCCAGCACGCCTTCGCGAATCGCCTGGTAGGGTGAATCCGGCGCCAGGCTGACCTGACCGGCGGCGCTGTCGCCAAAGGATGACTGGATACCGCCGGGCTGCACGGTGAACACGCGGATGCCCAATGGCGCCAGTTCCATGCGCAAGGCGTCTGACATCGCGTTGAAGGCTGCCTTGCTGGCGCAATAAGGACCGGCAAACGGCGTGGTCATCACCCCAGACACACTGCTGATGTTGACCACCATGCCGCTGCCACGGGCGATCATGGCCGGCACCACGGCTCTGGTGAGTGCCATCGGTGCAAACAGGTTGACGTCGAACTGCCTTTGCCATTCGCTGTCAGGCACATCGATCACAGGCCCCATGGCGCCGTAGCCTGCGTTGTTGACTAGCACGCCTGCATGCAGGCCCTTGGCCCGCAGTTGTTCGACGACGCTGGCGATGGCGTCTTTGCTGGTCACATCCAGCGCCATGGTCATGATGCCGTCGGCTTGGAGGTCACGCATGGTATCTGGCCGCCGTGCCGTGGCGCATACCTGAAACCCGCGCTGGTGGAAGGCTCTGGCAAGGGCCTTGCCAATGCCGGAACCACAACCCGTGATCAGCACGACTTCGTTGGATGAAAGCTTCATGGTTCAGGTCTCGCTGGAAGTTGCTTTTTTCAAGGCACGAAGGATGGCGATCTGTTGTTGGTCCCGCAGGGTGCCCAGTTGATCGATGGTCTGGCTGCTGTAAGCCTGCTCGACGTCTTTGGCCAGGGCCCGCTGCGTGGCGGCCGACAGAAAGACCGGCCTGAGTCTGGTGTGCAGCCAGAGCAGTTGCAGCCCGTTGGCGAACTGCTTGAAGAAGGCGCGGACGCCGCCTTGCCCACCACCCAGGTGCGCAGACAGAAACGGCCCGCCCGTGGCCCAGCGCAGGCCCAGTGATTGGGTCACGGCCACATCCAGGTCTTGTGCCGACACCACGCCCTGGCGGACCAGCGCCACCGATTCGCGGATCACGGCCGCCTGAATGCGGTTGGCGACGAAACCGGGGATCTCCTTGTGCAAGACGACCACCCGCTTGCCAAGCGCTTCGTAGAAGGCCTTGGCGCGTTGGGTCGATGCGTCCGACGTCTTGCCGCCGGGTACCACCTCGACCAGTGGAATGAGATGCGGCGGATTGAAGGGATGGCCCACCAGCATTCTTTGCGGGCTCTTCATGGCCTTCGACTGCATGGACGCGGTGATGCCGGAGCTGGATGACAGCAACAGCGTTTCAGCGCTGCAGTGTTTCTCGACATCTGCCCACAAACGCTGTTTGAAGGCGAGCCGCTCCGGGCCGCATTCCTGGACCACGTCCGCGCCCTTCACTGCCTTGCCCAGATCGGATTCGAACGACAGCCGGCGGGAGTCCGGATCCAGCGGCAAACCCAGCTCGCTCATGAAAGGCTGAACACGCCGCAGTTCCGTGCGAACACGCGCTTCGGCGTCGAGGGCCAGGTCGTGCAGGCAGACCGTGTGGCCATGTGCCAGGAACAGCGCCGTCCAGGACGCGCCGATCAGCCCTCCGCCGACCACGGTGATGTTCAACGCTGTCATGACCTGGGCTCCAAACTCCACCTGATTGACGCTAGACGCTATGAGCGCGCCGGAGTCTACAACTGAAGATGTTCGTCGTCAAATTGTCGCAAGCCGATACACCCCTAGGTACCCAATACCTTGATAAGCTTCGCGCCTCGACAGATCTGGAGTACCTTGATGAGCGAGTTCACCCCCGTGGCGGGTTTGATGGGCGGGGCCCTGATCGGCACCTCTGCCGTGGCCTTGCTGGCTTTCACGGGCCGCCTGGCCGGCATCAGCAACATCGCGCACGGGTTGATCACGAGCCTGCGTCAAGGCCAGATCATGGAGTCTGCCTGGCGTTTTGCTTTCCTGCTGGGCCTGGTGGCCGCGACGTGGGCGTACTTCCAGATCACCGGCGCCACGGTCAACCCTCGCGAACACTATCCCCCAGGCCTGCTGTTGCTGGGTGGGCTGCTGGTGGGCTACGGGACGTCCATGGGCAATGGCTGTACGAGCGGCCACGGGGTCTGCGGGCTGGGCCGCATGTCGGTGCGCTCACTGGCCGCCACCCTCACCTTCATGGCGACAGGTGCCCTCACGGTGTTCGTGTTGCGCCACCTCGTGCACATCTGAGGGGGCCACATGATCCGCTTGTTGATCTGCCTGCTGGCAGGCGCTTTGTTCGGGCTGGGCCTTGCCGTGGCACAGATGACCAACCCACTGAAGGTCCAGAACTTTCTGGACGTGGCGGGTAGCTGGGATCCGAGCCTGGCCTTTGTGATGGGCGCCGCCGTGTTGATCACCCTGGTGATGTTCCGCCTGGTGCTCAAGCGTGACCGCCCCCTGCTGGGTGATCGCTTCCACCTGCCCACTCAACTCCAGGTGGACCGTCGCTTGCTCATCGGCGCGGCCCTGTTCGGCGTGGGCTGGGGCATGAGCGGTTATTGCCCGGGCCCTGCGCTGGCAACCTTGCTGTCGGGCAACACCGAGGTGCTGCTGTTCGTGCCCGCCATGCTGCTGGGTGGTTTTTTGCATCGAACTTTCGGGCGCACGGCCTGAGCGCGCATCCTCACGTATGCTTGGGCCTGTCTTGATTGCCCGATCCCGAGGTCTCATGCAAGTTCGCTCTCATCTGGGCCTGGCACTGGCCTTGGCCTGCGCAAGCGCATCGCCCCATGCGTGGGCCGGCAAAACGCTCGATGCCGTCAAGCAACGCGGGCAATTGCAGTGCGGTGTCAGCACCGGGGTGGCCGGTTTTTCGGCGCCGGATGCCAAGGGTCGTTGGTCTGGCTTTGATGTGGACTTCTGCCGAGCCGTGGCGGCCGCTGTATTGGGAGATCCCGAAAAAGTCGCCTTCACGCCGCTCAATGCGCAACAGCGCTTCACCGCCCTGCAGTCCGGCCAGATTGACATGCTGTCGCGCAACACCTCCTGGACGCTGACACGTGATGCTTCGCTCGGACTGCACTTCACGGCCATCACCTACCTGGACGGGCAGGGCTTTCTGGTGCGTCCAGGCGGGCACCACCACCGAAAAGAACCTGGCTGACTTTTCTCGCGCCAACAAGCTGGCCATCAAGCCCGTGGTGTTCGACACCTATGAGGCCGGCTTCAAGGCCCTGTTTGCGGGACGCTGCCAGGCCTACACGGCCGATGCCTCGGCGCTGGCCAGTGTGCGTAACAAGGAAGCGCCCAACCCGGACGACTACCTCGTGTTGCCTGAGCTGATCTCGAAAGAGCCACTGGGCCCGGCGGTTCGGCGTGGTGACGATGAGTGGTTCGCCATCGTCAAATGGACCGTCTACTGCCTGCAGGAAGCCGAAGAGCTGGGCATCACGCGGGCCAACGTGGACGAGATGCTCAAAGCATCGTCAGACCCGGCTGTTCAGCGCTTGATCGGGACGGGCGAAGACACGGGCAAGTTGCTGGGACTGGACAAGGCCTGGCTCTACCGTGCCATCAAGGCCACCGGCAACTATGGCGAGATTTTCGAACGCCATGTCGGGGCCCAATCGCCTCTGAAGCTGCCCCGTGGCGCCAACAAGTTGTGGAACCAGGGGGGCCTGATCTACCCACCCCCGATCCGCTGACCAGCCTGACACATGCTGGACTTTCTGGGGCAGCCTGCGGGCTTTGACATCGGCGAAACCGGCCTGCTGGTGTTCGACGCTGCGCAACCCCTGTGGCGAGCGCTGCTGGTCGGGTTGGGCAACACCCTGCGTGTGGCCCTCCCCGCCCTTGTGCCGGCGAGCTTGATTGGCCTGCTGGTGGCTTTGGGCCGCACATCCGGCTCACGTCTGTGGCGTGGCCTGGGCGGCTTCTATGTCGACATCGTGCGCAACACACCGCTGCTGCTGCAGCTGCTGATGTGGTACTTCATGCTTGTCGAGTGGCTGCCTGATTCAACGCAGGCGATCTCGCTGATGCCGGGTGTGTGGCTGAGCAAAGGGGGCCTGGCTTTTCCCTGGTACGGGCCGATCGAAGCAGGTGCTGGATGGGCCTGGAGCTGGCCCGTTCAGGACACCTTCAATGTCGTCGGTGGCGCCGCGGTCAGCCCTGAGTATCTGTCGCTGGCCTTGGCCCTGAGCGTCTACACCGGTGCTTTTCTGGCCGAGGTCATACGCAGCGGGATGGAGTCCGTGCCATCCAGCTTGATGGAAGCAGCCGAAACACTGGGCGCAACGCGCTTTCAGCGCATCACCCGCGTGCTGTTGCCGCAGGCCCTGCGCACCATCGTGCCTGCTGCCACCAACCAGTTTCTCAACCTGGTCAAGAACTCGTCGCTCGCGGTCGCGGTGGGCTACCCGGACCTCGTGTCCGTGGGCAACACCGCGCTCAACCAGACGGGGCGGGTGGTGGAGTGCGTGCTGGTGATGATGTCGGTGTACCTGATCCTGTCGTTGAGCATGTCTGCGTTCATGAACTGGTTCAACGCGCGGCACGCCATGAAGAGCCCCGCATGATTCAGCTACTGCGGACCCGGCCTGCCGCGGGGTGGATGCGCTTGACTGCATCGGGCCTGGGCCTGCTGCTGTTCGGCTGGCTGGCCTGGCGGGTTCTGGACTGGGCACTCTGGCAGGCCGTGTTCCAGCCCGACGCAATGGCCTGCCAGGCGTTGCAACACCGGGGCGCGTGCTGGGGTGTGCTTGCAGAGAAGTGGCGCCCGATCTTGCTTGGGCACTACCCCTACGAACAGCAGTGGCGCCCCATCACGGTGTTGGTGGCCAGCGCCCTGCTCTGCCTGAGCGCATGGCTGGCCGGATGGCAACGCGTTGTGTCGGGCAAAGGCCTGGCAGTCCTGCTGGGGTATCTCGTGCTCGCCACCGGGCTGATGCGCGGCGGTCTGGCAGGCCTCCCGCCGGTACCGTTCGACGCCTGGGGCGGCCTGCCGCTGACACTGTGGTTGTTTCTGACGAGCCTTCTGGCGTCCATGCCGCTGGCGCTTGGGCTGGCCCTGGCTCGCCGCTCGCCACGTCGCTGGCTGAACGTGCCGGCCATCACCTTCATCGAACTGGTGCGCGGCGTGCCCCTGGTCACCCTGCTGTTCATGGCCGCGTTCATGCTGCCCGTACTCATCCCTCAGGATCTCGCGATGCCCATGGTCTGGCGAGCTACGCTGGCATTGACACTGTTTTCAGCGGCCTACATGGCCGAGGTCATGCGGGGCGGCTTGCAAACGGTGCCGCAAGAGCAAAGCGAAGCCGCTGCGATCCTGGGCCTCAGTTGGTGGCAGACGCAACGGCAGGTGGTGCTGCCTCAGGCGCTTCGCGCGGTGCTGCCCGCGCTGGTCGGGCATGGCATCGGCCTGCTGAAGGACAGCTCTTTGGTCATGGTGGTAGGCCTGCACGAACTGACAGGCGGCCTGTCGCTGAGTCTGGGCGGTGATCCAGTGTGGCGCCCCTACTACTTCGAAGCCTATCTGGCTGTCGGCTGCGTCTACGCGCTCATGTGCCTCGGTCTGTCGCGCCTGGGGCGCAAGCTGGAGCAGCGCTGGACCAAGGGCACACACTGAGCGCGTTGATTGAGCGCACGGACCGCAAGCACAGTTGCTGAGCCCACCATGAAAATGGCCCGTCACCAGGACGGGCCATCCACGCTTTCAGCGCGCCGCAAGCTTTTCAATTGATTGGCAAGCCGCATCGGGCCTGCCACATCCGGCACTCAGGCTTCTTCCTGAATGTCCTCGGTGATATCGGGGGAGGCATCCACCTCGCGGTCGAAGTCCTGGCCTTCGCTGTTGACCAGCGGGATCAGCGGCTTGTCCAGAGGGCGGCACACGCGGCTTTGCAAACGATTCAGACGCTCGGAGCGCTCCATCGCTTCCAGCACAGCCTGCGGGTCCATCATCAGGGCAAACGGGTTGGCATACAGACTTTGCTTTTGCATAAAGGCCTCCGGGGTGAGAGATGCCGTCGTGATGTGTTCACTGTAGGCATCCGGGTCTGGAGGCGGTAGTCGCCGAACAACCAAACCTCCTGTCAGAAATTGTCTGACAAGGGTTTCACTGGTGTGCTGGGCTAACCCTTGGTGGGGCCGAGACGAGCGAGAACAATTCCTCGAAGTTGCGAGATGTGATGCGTCCGAGTTCGTCCGCGTCCATGCCCTTGAGCTCGGCAAGCTGCCTGGCCACCAGGGACACGTAGGCCGGCGAGTTCAATTTGCCACGGTGCGGTGCAGGGGCCAGGTAGGGGCTGTCGGTCTCGATGAGGCAACGGTCGATGGGCACCATGCGGGCCACCTCACGCAGCTCGGCAGCGTTCTTGAAGGTGAGAATGCCCGAGAAGGAAATGTGGAAGCCGAGATCCAGCGCCGCACGAGCCACGGCCTCGGTTTCGGTGAAGCAGTGGAACACACCGCGAACCTTGCCCTGCCCCTCTTCCTTGAGGATGGCCAGCGTGTCCGCACTGGCTTCGCGGGTGTGGATCACCAGAGGCAGGCCCGTTTGCAGCGCGGCACGGATGTGTACGCGAAAGCGCTCACGCTGCCAGGCCATGTCGGCCACGCTGCGTTCGCCAAGGCGGTAGTAGTCCAGGCCGGTTTCGCCGATGCCCACCACGCGCGGCAAGGCCGCGCGCTCGAGCAGGTCGGCCAGCGTGGGCTCCTGCACGCCCTCGTTGTCGGGGTGCACGCCGACCGTGGCCCACATGTTGTCATAGCGCATGGCCAGGGCATGCACCTGAGGGAACTCTTCCAGGGTGGTGCTGATGCACAAGGCGCGGTCCACGCCTGCGGCGCTCATGTCAGCGCGAACCTGATCGAGCGTGTCGGCGTATTGCGGGAAATTGAGGTGGCAGTGCGAATCGACAAACATGGGCAAAAGGAAAGCGAACCAGGGCAACGGTGCCCAACCCGCTATTCTTGCCTCAAAGTGTTTGTGTTGGCTTGCTGGAGGAAATGTTGGTGCCCAGGATCTGCTCGATCTTCACGCGCAGCAGGCGGGTCTTGTCGTCACCGGGGAAGCGCACGCCCACGCCCTGTGTACGGCCACCGGAGGCGTTGGCCGGGGTGATCCAGGCGATCTTGCCGGCCACCGGGTAACGCTGGTTGTCCTCGGGCAGCGACAGCAGCAGGTAGATGTCATCGCCCAGGGTGTACTCACGTGTCGTGGGCACAAACAGACCACCTTCCGTGAAAGCCGGAATGTAGGCAGCGTACAGCGCCCCCTTTTCACGGAATACCAGTTGGATGACGCTGGGTCGGGACGCCGCAGCGGCAACCGGCGCACCCAGGGCAGCACCCATTCGCCCAGGACCAGAAGGGGCAAAGGCGGAAGGAAGGGCTGTGGTCTGAAACTCACTCATCGTGGGCAAAGTGTAACGCTTGCGGCCTTGGCAAGACTGTGAAATTGCCCTCACCTCGGCGCAGCTTTACTTCTGGAAACACCCTGATCCTGATTTACGAGCCTTTCCCCCGCGATCAGGTGGCCGGGTTGCCCCTCGATGGTCGAGGCCGCATCACCGCCCGGGCCTGCACCAGCAGCGCTTCCACCTTGAGGTTCTGGTTCCAGGGATGCTCGGCGTGGCGACTGGCCTTGCGCAACTCCTGCGACCAGGTGGTCAGCAGATTCAGGTCTGGCGCCTGCGGCAGGCTGGCTGCGGGGAAATAACGCGGTGAAGCCCCTGCAGCCATGCACGCCAGATCATGGCAAACCTTCTGCAGGGTCTCGACCACCAGGCTCAAAGGCCATTGGGTCAAGGCCGTGGCAGCGCCATTGAGCAAATCCTTGGGTATCTGAGGCCAATATCGGGCATCCAGCCCCAATTGGTGGCGATCTCGCGCCGTCAGGGGCTGGCCACCGGCCGCATCCAGCAACATGCGGGCATCAGCCAGGGAGACACCGTCGAGCTGGCTCTGCAGCCACGCAGACGCCACCTCCGGCGCGGGCAAGGGCAATCGCCAGGCCTGGCAGCGGCTGCGTACCGTGGGAAGCAGTTGATCGAGCGCCGCACCGCTCAACACGAAGCGGACCTGGCCCGGGGGCTCCTCCAGGGTCTTGAGCAAGGTGTTGGACGCGATGAGGTTCATGCGCTCGGCCGGGTGCACCAGCACCACCTTGGCCCTGCCACGCGAAGCCGTGTGCTGCGAAAACTGCACCACGGTGCGAATGGCGTCGACCTTGATCTCCTGACTCAGTTTCTTCGTCTTGCTGGACGCCTTGTCGCCGCTGTCGCCTTCTT
>JACPOH010000156.1 GCA_016185075.1 Aquabacterium sp.
CTGGACGTGCTGACCACACTGACGCTGGACTTTCCCAAGGGCCGAAGCGACCGCAGCGCCTATTTCAGGGCCGAGCTCGGCGAGTTTCTGAAGCTGTGTCAGGAGCAGCAACTTCAGCCCGACGCCGTGCTGGGCTCCTACGCCGGCGCAATCGGCCTGCCCCAGTTCATGCCCAGTTCGATCAGGCGCTATGCGGTCGACTTCGATGCCGATGGCCACATTGACCTGTTGCGCAGCCCCGTGGATGCGATCGGCAGCGTGGCCCATTTCCTGGCCGAACATGGCTGGCAGCCAGCATGGCCTGCGTATTTCGATATCAAGCCACCGCAAGACGAGCAGGCGCTCGCCAAATTGCTGGCACCGGATATCGTGCCCAGTTTCTCTGCCGCCGACATGCAAGGCCTGGGCGCCGCATTGTCAGCCAGCGGACAGAATCACACAGGGCCGCTGGCACTGGTGCTTTTGCAAAACGGCAGCGATGCCCCAACACTGGTTGCGGGTACGTCGAATTTCTACGCCATTACACGCTACAACCAGTCCAGCTATTACGCCATGGCCGTGATTCAACTCGGCGAGGTCGTTTCCCGCGAGGCGGCAAGGTCTAATTGACAGCGCTTGTTCCCTGAAATTTCAAGTACGGGAAAACACTTAAACACGTGGCGACATGCGCAGCACGCTGCGCACGTTTCATGCGATATACCGCACTTTCGGACGCCGCTTTACCGGCACGCCATATATTGAGTTTGCACGGGCATTTATTTTGTGTTTAGAATCTGCGCAGGTTGACCGCCACCCATGAAGCAGGAACCGGCTTGGTGTGTCAACTGTCGGCATCTTCCAATAAGTATTCATCGCCCTCGATACCCGGGCCACAAAGGACACCACATGAGCAACTACCAAGAGCTTCTCGCACAAAAGGCCGCGCTCGAAAAACAGGCGGCTGATCTGGAAAAGCAACTTCAGGACGCACGTCGCGCCGAACGTGTCGGCGTGATCGCTCAAATCAAGTCTCTGCTGGCTGAACATGGCCTGACCGTGGCGGACCTGGGTCTCAAGCCCGGCAAGCCCGCTGCAACCGGTAGCAATGCATCGGCTGGCCGCAAGGTGGCGCCCAAGTACCGCAACGCCCAGACGGGTGAAACCTGGACGGGTCGTGGCCTGCAGCCCAAGTGGGTCCAGGCCGCGATCGCCTCGGGCAAGAAACTCGAGGATTTCGCGATCTGAATTTCAGATTGAAACAAAAAAGGCCGGTTGAGAGACCGGCCTTTTTTATTGCTCAGGGCTTGGCAGGTTTGAAATCACCTGCAAGACCCAATACAAACTGTTCCGGCTTCAGATACCACTTCAAGGCCTGATTGACCTGATCCAAGGTGAGCGATTCAAGCGCCGCATCAACCTGTGCAGCCAGCGCGAATGTGCGGTCCAGGTAAAGATTGCTCACCCAACCCGCTGCCAGACGGGCATCCTGCGCACGGCTCAGACGGCGGAAATTCAGCAAACCGCGCTTGCCCGATTCAAACTCGGCGGCGGTGAAGCCCTGCGCCAAAGCTCGGCTGACTTCTTCCTTGAAGGCCGCCTCGACTTTGTCTCGGTTCTGCGGCGCAAAGATCGCAGAAGCAGTCCATTCCGAATGTTGCTCGATGGGGTTCCAGTTGACCGTGCTGTAGACGCTGTACGAAAGCCCTTCCTTTTCCCGGATGCGATTCCACAAACGTGAATCCCCGCCTGCACCCAATAAATGATTGGCCAGCATGAATGCGGCGTAGTCCGGATCGCGGTCGTTCAGAGGCACTGGCAAGCTCACGGACATGGCCGCATTTTGTTTGTCCGGAGTTTGCAGGACCATGCGGGCGGGTGGCACCTTGATCAAGGGATTCGGCACCCGCGCAAATGGCTCGTCATTACGCCAATCACCAAAACTCGCTTGCAGGGCCTGTTTGACAGCATTCGCGTCCAGATCGCCCACCGCGGAGAACTGCGCCTGATTGGCCGCAAGGAAGGTTCGGTGGAAGGCCCGCACACGCTCGATCTGAACCGCCTTCCAGTCCGCCTCGGTCTCCGCAAACGTGCGCGCATAACGCACATCACCGACCGGATACGGATTGCCATGGCGGCCCATGGCCTCGGCCAACACGGCTTCGGGTTCCTTGCTCTGCTCTTCCAGCGCGGCCAGCGCCTGATGGCGCACCTCTTCCAGGGCGTCAGCCGGCAATGCGGGGTGGCGCAGCACGTCGGCCACCAGGGCCACCACGGCGGGCAGGTGTTCACGTCGGGTCGCCACGTTGACCATGATCTGCCCGGGCGCCGACGCAAAGCTCACCTCCGCCTGCAGGGCATCAAGCCTGTCTTGCAGTTGCTGGCGGCTGAGTGTGGCCGTGCCTTTGTCCAGCAGGGCTGCCAGCGCGGCCGGCACTTCACCCCAGTTGGCCAGCGACTGCTCGTTCCCGAAACGCAGCGTCATGCTGGCCTTGACGGCCTGGCCGCGGGTGGACTTGGCCAGCAGCGCCACCTTCATGCCCGAAGGCAAGGTAAAACGCTGCGTGCGTGCATCGATGTTGGCCGGGCTGGCGTCAAAGGCCTCGGCCTTGGCCTGCGCCCCCTGCGCCTTGAAGCCCTTGAACATGTCGGCCACGTTCACGCGTTCAGGTTGCGGCGCACGCTCGGGGGCAGCCGTGGGCACATACTGGCCCAAGGTCCGGTTGGAGGGCACGAAAACCTGCCCCGCCACACGCCGCACATCGGCCAGTGAAGCCGACTTGATGCGGTCACGGATCAGGAAGAACAAGCGCCAGTCCCCCTGGGCTACCGACTCGGACAAGGCCACCCCAATGCGTTGCGGGTCGGAGAAGCCCATGTCCCAGGACTTGAGCCACTTGGCCTTGGCGCGGTCCAGCTCCTCCTGGGTGACGG
Organism: Aquabacterium sp.; assembly: GCA_016185075.1. Taxonomy (GTDB): domain Bacteria; phylum Pseudomonadota; class Gammaproteobacteria; order Burkholderiales; family Burkholderiaceae_C; genus Aquabacterium. The sequence continues at coordinate 2,911 of JACPOH010000156.1, forward strand.
GCTCCTGCTTCAGCGAGGCTTCGATCACGTCCAGCATGGCCTTGCTGGATGCGGCAGCGTCCTGTTGCGGCGACAGCTGCGCCCCCAGCAGGATGAAGCCCGGGTCGGCCAGGCCTTCCGAGAAAGAGAACACGCCGGCGGCAAGTTGCTTTTCGGTCAGGGCCTTGTGCAGGCGGCCGGAAGGGGTGTCCCCCAGGATCACCGAGAGCAACTCTACCGCTGCGTAGTCCGGGTGGGCGCCCGGCATCACGTGGTAGCCGGCGTACAGCAGGGGCACGCCCCCCACGCGGCGCAAGGTCACGGCACGCTCGCCATCCTGTACCGGGTCCAGCGTGTAGAGATGCGGCAGGCTGCGCGTCGGTTTGGGGATGACACCAAAGGCCTGCTGGACCCAGGGCAGGACCTTGGCCGGATCGAACTTGCCCGACACGATCAGGGTGGCGTTGTCGGGCTGGTAATAGCGGCGATAGAAGGCTTGCAGGCGGCTGATGTCCACGCCTTCCACGTCCGCCCTGGCACCGATGGTTGATTTGCCGTAGTTGTGCCACTGGTACATGGCCGACACCGTCTTTTCCATGAGGATGCGGCCGGCATCGTTTTCGCCCATTTCCATCTCGTTGCGGACGACCGTCATTTCGCTGTCCAGATCCTTGCGGGCGATGAAGCTGTTGACCATCGCATCGGCCTGCCAGTTCAGGTACCAGCGCAGGTTGTCGTCGTTGGCGGCAAAGCTGGCGAAGTAGTTGGTGCGGTCATACCAGGTGCTGCCGTTGGCATTGAAGCCCCGCTTGTTGAACTCGGCCCAGACCTGTGGGTACTTGGGCGAGCCCTTGAACATCAAGTGCTCCAACAAATGCGCCATGCCAGTTTCGCCATAGCTCTCGTGGCGAGAACCCACGCGGTAGGTCACGTTGACGGTGGTGGTTGGCTTGGAGTCGTCCGGGATGAGCAGCACCTGCAAGCCGTTGGCCAGGCGGTATTCCGTGATGCCTTCGACCGAGGTCACCAGGGTGGGCGCGGCACTGGCGGCCACAGCCCTGGTGGACACCACCTGCCCTGCCGGCGCCGCATGGCTCGGCAAGGCCAGCGTGGACGCGACGAGCAATGTCAGCACGCTGACCATGAAGCGGGGGGACTGACGAAGACGAGAAACACGGCTGGATGGATTCATGGGTTTGTTCGTTTGGCGAAAGGTCCCGATAAAGCCCGACATGGGGCTCGGCTTCACTGAGTGTAGGGCGCCTGTGTAAAGGTTCCCTTTCTGGGCGCGGTGCAGCGCACGAACGCGCCGCTTCAGCAGCGCCTCACGAAGGCTTGTGCAAGGTCATCGCTGGCCCGCTTGATGCATGGTAAAAAACGGCGTTCTTTGCACTTGCGGTGCGTTCACCCACCTCACTTTGGCCGCGCATGACCTCACCCCCTGATTCCCGGACAACACTGTGGCGTAAAGGCCTCGTCAGTGTGGTGCTGGCAGCATTGGCCCTTGGCGCCTTCCTGGCCTGGAACCGGCTCAAACCACAAGGGCTGCCCACCAGCATCGCCAGCGGCAATGGCCGCATCGAAGCCACGGACATCGACGTGGCCACGCGCACCTCAGGGCGACTGAAAGAGCTGCTGGTCAAGGAGGGTGACGACGTCACCGAAGGCCAGGTGATCGCACGCATGGACACCGCCACGCTGGATGCCGACCTGCAACGTGCCCGGGCCCAGGTCAAACAGGCCGAAAACAGCAAGGCCACAGCGGCCGCGGTGCTCGCACAGCGTGAGCAGGCGGTGACCACGGCATCCGCCGTGGTCGCCCAGCGGCAAGCCGAGGTGAACCTGGCGAGCAAGCAGTTGCAACGCACCCAGGAGTTGGTCAACAAGGGGTTTGTATCCTCCCAGAAGCTGGATGAAGCCCAAGCGCAACTGGCCGGCGCCAGAGCTGCCTTGAGCGCAGCGCAATCTCAAGTAGCAGAGGCGCGCTCTGCCATCACGGCAACCAGGTCCCAACTGGTGGAGGCCGACTCCGTCATCGAGACCGCGCGGGCCGCATTGGCCAGGGTCCAGGCGGACCTCAATGACACCGTGCTGCGCGCGCCACGCGCCGGGCGGATTCAGGTGCTGGCCGCGCAAGCCGGTGAAGTGCTGGGTGCTGGCGGCCGAGTGGTGTCGCTGGTAGACGTGGGCGACGTCTACATGACCTTCTTCCTGCCCGAAACCGCCGCCGGGCGATTGGCCATTGGCAGCGAGGTGCGTCTGGTGCTCGACGCTGCCCCCCAGTATGTGATCCCCGCCAAGGTGTCATTCGTGGCCAGCGTGGCCCAGTTCACGCCCAAGACGGTAGAGACCACGGCCGAACGCCAGAAGCTGGTCTTCAAGGTGCGGGCCCAGATCGACCGCGCCCTGCTGGAACGCTATCGCCAGCAGGTCAAGACCGTCATGCCCGGCATGGCCTACGTGCGCGTGCAGCCGGATACCCCCTGGCCTGACAA
>JACPOH010000157.1 GCA_016185075.1 Aquabacterium sp.
CCGGATATTGGGGGAATCGACAGTTTTCTATCGGCCACGGTGTTGCAAAGGGGCTTGTCTGGCATACCATACGCACCCAACGATAAAACGGACGTTTGAAACGTTCGTACTGTGTGTACCCAGGAGACCCGCCGACCATGCCTCAGGCCTCGACACGTCTGTCGCCTGCCGATACGAAGACGCGCATTCTTGACGCGGCTGAAACCCTGTTCGTCAACGGCGGGTTCGAGTCCTTGTCGATGCGCCAGATCACCAGCGCAGCCAATGTCAATCTGGCCGCGGTGAACTACCACTTCGGTAGCAAGGATGCGCTGATCCAGGCGGTGTTGTCCCGCCGGCTTGATCCGCTCAACGAGCAGCGGGTCGCCATGCTGGATGCGTTCGAGTCCAACCTGGGCGACAAACTCACCTGCGAACACATCCTGGTGGCCCTGTTCCTGCCAGCCGTGCGCATCTTCCGCAGCGACGCGCCCATGGCGGATCGCTATCTGCACTTCCTGGGGCGTGCCTACACGGACCCCTCACCGGTTGTGCGTGACTTCATCAACACCCACTACATCCAGACCCTGGGGCGCTTTTTCTTTGCGTTCCAGCGCGCCTTGCCCGAGTTGAGTCGTGAAGACCTGGGCTTTCGCCTGAATTTCGCCATGGGGGCCCTGTCAGGCATCCTGGCCGGTGGCAACACGCAACGCCTGATCCGTGAGTTCACGCAGCAGCAGGGCGACCATGAAGCAGTCATCCTGTCGCGCCTGGCTTCCTTGATGGTGGCGGCACTCAAGGCGCCGCTGCCTGGCCCCAATGAGGCGCTGCAGTTTGGTGCCATGGCCAATCTGCCTGGTGTGGCCATGATCGGGCAGGGGGCTGCACAGGCCGATGCCGTCGCGGCGCCCGCTCATTCCTGACGCACCAGACCCAAGGCCATGAATCGCTTTTCTTGTCTGCTCCCCCCCGGTCTGACAAGACTGCCTGCCCCTCATCAGGGCGGGCGCAAACCGCTGGTCTGCCGTTTGGGCAGACCGCTGTCTCAACCAGCCTTGACAGGACTGTTCACGTCCGCAGGCTTCACCACTCAAGAGTGCCACGTATGAAAGACGGTTACCTCGACTTTGCCAACTCGCCCATGGGCGCCAAGCTCATCAATGCCCTGGGTCTGCCCAAGCCGCTGCAGTTGGAGCGTTACAAGGCTGGCCAGCCCGTCGTTCAAGGCACCGTGCTGCTCGGCGGTGGTGGTGAGCCTCAACTGCTGGAAGCCTTGGCCACAGCCTTCAAGAACATGGGCGTGCAAAGCCTGGCCCATGAGAAGCTGCCGCAGTGGGTGGCCGTCGCCAACAAGTCGGGTCTGACGACCGGTCGCTGGGGTGGCAACGGCCAGCCGGGCGAAAAGGTCAAGTGCCTGGTGTTCGATGCCACTGGTCTGGAAGACAGCACCCAATCCGACGCCCTGTACTGGTTCTTCCATGACGTGGCCCGCTCGGTGCTGCCGTGCGGTCGCGTGGTGATCCTGGGTCGCCCGCCCGCAGAGTGCAAGTCGCCCCGCAAGGCCACCATCCAGCGTTCGCTGGAGGGCCTCAGTCGCTCGCTGGGCAAGGAACTCAAGAAGGGCATCAACGCCAACCTGGTGTACGTGTCCGAAGGCGCCGAAGGCAACATCGAATCCACGCTGCGCTTCCTGCTGTCGCCCAAGTCGGCGTATGTGTCGGCTCAGGTCATGCATGTGGGCAAGCCCGTGGGCGAGCTGGTGGTGCCCAAGGACTGGAACCTGCCCCTGGCTGGCAAGAAGGTGCTGGTCACCGGTGCCTCGCGCGGTATCGGCGCAGCCATCGCCGAGGTGATGGCCCGCGACGGCGCCCAGGTGATCTGCCTGGACGTGCCCCAAGCCCAGGAAGGCCTCAATGAAGTGGCCAAGAAGCTGGGTGGCACCGCGCTCGCGATGGACATTGGCGCTGCGGATGCGCCTCAGAAGCTGGCTGAAGCCGCCAAGGCCCAAGGCGGCTGGGACGTGGTGGTGCACAACGCCGGCATCACCCGCGACAAGACGATTGCCAACATGAAGGAACACCTGTGGCAGCTGGTGGTCAACGTGAACCTGTCGACCCAGGAGCGCATCAATGACGAGCTGGTCAGCTCGGGTGCGCTGAAGTCCGGCGGTCGCATCATCTGCGTGTCGTCCATCTCCGGTATCGCCGGCAACATGGGGCAGACCAACTACGCGGTGTCCAAGGCCGGCGTGATCGGCATGGTCAACAGCACGGCTCCGATCTTTGCCGAGCGCGGTATCACCATCAATGCCGTGGCCCCGGGCTTCATCGAAACGCAGATGACCGCCGCCATCCCGTTTGCCATCCGTGAAGCCGGTCGCCGCATGAACTCCATGAGCCAGGGCGGCCAACCCGTGGACGTGGCTGAAGCCATCGCCTGGTACGCCAGCCCCGCGTCCGCTGGTGTCACGAACAACGTGATCCGCGTGTGCGGCCAGAGCCTGATCGGCGCCTGATTCACGACCACGACCAGATCCCATGAAGATCATCGAAGTCAACAAGCTGCCCAGCGCGATCGCCTTGAACCTGGGCGCCTTGCGCTCCAGCAGCAAGCGCTCCAGCGCCGTGGAGGCCTTGCCCGAGGTCACCTATGTGCGCCCCCGCGTGGTGGTCGATGCCAAGAAGGTGGCGGCCTATGCCAAGGTATGCGGGTTCAGCAAGGCGCACGGCGTGCCCATGCTGTTTGCCCACATGGAAGCCTTCCCGCTGGCCATGATGTACTTTGGCAGCAAGGCCTTCCCCTGGCCTGCCATGGGTACCGTGCACCTGGCCAACAGCGCCAAGCTGCTCAAGCGCATCAACGTCGGCGACGAGCTGCGCATCGAGATGCGCTCTGGCGAGCTGTACGCGCATGACAAGGGCCAGATTTTCACGCTGCATGCCCGCGCCTTGCGCGCTGGCGAGGTGGTGTGGGAAAGCACCTGGACCTTGCTTCGCATGGGCGTGCGCAACCCCAAGGGGGCGCCTTACACCAGCGCCCTGGTCGATGAGACCCCCGTGTCTCACCAGGCCGACTTCTATGCTGGCGCAGGGATCGGGCGGGCTTACGGGCGCGTGTCGGGTGACATCAACCCGATCCACCTGTCTGCGATCACGGCCAAGTTCCTGGGCTTTCGCAAAGCCATTGCACACGGCATGTGGACCAAGGCTCGCGCCCTGGCCATGCTGATGCCCCGTGAAGATGTGGATCACGCCGAAGTCATCGTCGAATTCAAGACGCCTTTGTTCCTGCCTGCGCGCGCTTCATTGTGGGCAGCACGTCAGGAGAACGGTGCCTTGTTCGAAGTCCGCAATGCCAAGGGCGACAAGCCCCATCTGCGCGGCCGCGTGACCTACTGACCAGTCGCCACCGCCAGCCATTCAACCTATTCAAAATCGAGAAGGACACCCTCTCATGAACACAACCGTTCGTCGCGTCGCCATCATCGGTGGCAACCGTATTCCTTTCGCCCGCTCCAACACCGTGTACTCGCATGTCTCCAACCAGGACATGCTGACCGCCGCCCTGCAGGGGCTGGTCGACCGCTTCAACTTGCATGGCAAGCGCCTGGGTGACGTCGCAGCCGGCGCCGTGATGAAGCACTCGCGTGACTTCAACCTGGTGCGCGAGTGCGTGCTCTCCACCACGCTCTCGCCACAGACCCCGGCCTATGACCTGCAACAGGCTTGCGGCACCGGCCTCGAGGCCATCATGCTGGTGGCCAACAAGATCGCCCTGGGCCACATCGAGTGCGGCATTGGCGGCGGCGTGGACACCACCTCCGACGCCCCCATCGGCATCAACGAAAAGATGCGCAAGATCCTGATGGAAGCCAACCGTGCCAAGAGCACGGTCGAGCAACTGAAGATCGTCTCGAAGATCCGCCCCAGCATGCTGGTCAAGCCGGCCATTCCCAAGAATGGCGAGCCCCGTACCGGTTTCTCGATGGGTGAGCATGCCGAGCTGATGGCGCGCGAATGGGCCATCCCCCGCGAAGAGCAGGACCAACTGGCCTGCGCCAGCCACGCCAACCTGGCACGTGCCTACAAGGAAGGTTTCTTCGCCGACCTGATGACCCCGTTCAAGGGCGTGAGCAAGGACAACAACCTGCGTGAAGGCCTGACCATCGAGAAGCTGCGCTCGCTCAAGCCTTGCTTTGACAAGAAGGTCGCACCTGGCCAGGGCACCCTGACACCCGGCAACTCCACGCCCCTGACCGATGGCGCCTCTGCCGTGCTGCTGGGCAGCGAGGAATGGGCCAAGGCCAACAACCTGCCCGTGCTGGCCTACATCACCTTCTCCGAAGTGGCTGCCGTGGACTTCTTCGGCCCTCAGAAGGAAGGCCTGCTGATGGCACCGGCCTACGCTGTGCCCCGCATGCTGGCCCGCGCCGGCATCAGCCTGCAGGACTTCGATTTTTATGAAATCCACGAAGCTTTCGCCGCTCAGGTGCTGTGCACGCTGAAGGCCTGGGAAGATCCCAAGTACTGCAAGGAAAAGCTGGGCCTGGACAAGGCACTGGGCAAGATCGACCGCAGCAAGCTGAACATCAACGGCAGCTCGCTGGCCGCGGGACATCCCTTCGCCGCCACGGGTGGCCGCATTGTGGCCACGCTGGCCAAGATGCTGGCCCAGAAGGGCTCCGGCCGTGGCCTGATCTCCATCTGCGCGGCCGGCGGCCAAGGCGTGGTGGCCATCCTGGAGCGTTGATTTTTACCTTCAACCGGGGGCCGGAAAACCCTTAAAGGGCGGCCCCGGGTTGATACACTCCGTAACTTGACCAGGCGACCCGCACCGAGCGCATGCGCTCCTGCGGGTACAAAGCCATCCTGCCGTCGTCCACTTAGTCAAACAGGCAGGCACATGAGGAGATCCGGATGACCCAATCTGCAGCCGCAGCGTCGGCTTCGCCCGCGCAGTCCATTGTCAACCCCGATGGTTCGACCAACCGCATCTGGTTGTCGTCGTACGTTCAGGGCGTTCCCCACGACATCGACCCGAACAAGTACACCTCGCTGGGGCAGTACTTTGACGAGTGCATCAACAAGTACCGCAACCGTCCCGGCTTCGTCAGCATCGGCACGGAGATGTCGTATGACCGTCTGGACCGCCTGGTCAATGCCTTTGCGGGCTGGCTGCAGAGCCAGGGTGTGAAGAAGGGCGATCGCGTGTCGATCATGCTGCCCAATACCTTCCAGTATCCGGTGTGCCTCTTCGCGGTGCTGAAGATCGGTGCCGTGGTGGTCAACGTGAACCCGCTGTACACGGCGCGTGAACTCAATCACCAGCTCAAGGACAGCGGCGCCGAAACCATCATCGTGATGGAAACCTTCGCCAAGACGCTGCAAGACGCCTTGCCTGGCACCAAGGTCAAGCGCATCGTGCTGACCCAGATCGGTGACCTGCTGTCTGACGGTTTCATCAACGCCAAGGGCCGCCTGCTGAACTTCGTGTTGCGCAAGGTCCAGAAGATGGTGCCGGCGTACAGCTTGCCAGGTGCCCTGTGGATGCGCGATGTGCTCAAGGCGGGTGCCAAGGTCAAGGTCAAACCGGCTGACATCAAGCCTGAAGACCTGGCTTTCCTGCAGTACACCGGTGGCACCACTGGCGTGGCCAAGGGCGCCATGCTGACGCACCGCAACGTGCTGGCCAACTGCCAGCAGGCACTGGCTTTTGCCGAAGGCCAGCTGACGGGCGATACCGAAACCGTGGTCACGCCACTGCCGCTGTATCACATCTTCTCGCTGACCGTGAACTGCCTGATCTTCATGGCGCTCGGCGGTCGCAACATCCTGATCGCCAACCCGCGTGACACCAAGCGCGTGATGATGATCCTGAAGAACGAGAACTTCAGCGGCATCACCTGCGTGAACACGCTGTACTCGTCCTTCCTGGATGACCCCGATTTCCGCAAGCGCGACTTCTCCAACCTCAAGCTGGCCGTGGCCGGCGGCATGGCGC
>JACPOH010000158.1 GCA_016185075.1 Aquabacterium sp.
ATCAACTTCGTGGTGATCACCAAGGGCTCGGAGCGCATCGCCGAAGTCAGCGCCCGTTTCACCTTGGACGCCATGCCTGGCAAGCAGATGGCGATCGACGCCGACCTGAACGCCGGCCTGATCGACGAGAAGGAAGCCAAGCGCCGCCGCCTGGAAGTGGGCGAAGAAGCCGAATTCCACGGCTCCATGGACGGTGCCTCCAAGTTCGTGCGCGGTGACGCGGTTGCCGGCATCCTGATCCTGTTCATCAACATCATCGGCGGCTTCGTGATCGGCGTGGTGCAGCACGGCATGTCGCCCGGCGACGCAGCCAGCTCCTACGTCCTGTTGGCGGTGGGTGATGCGCTGGTCGCCCAGATTCCCGGTCTGTTGATCTCCGTGGCAGCGGCCATGGTGGTGTCGCGCGTCGGCAAGGAAAAGGACGTGGGCGCCCAGATCATGGGCCAGATGTTCGAGAACCCCAAGGTCATCGGCGTGGCCGCCGGCATCCTGGGGCTGCTGGGTGTGATCCCCGGTATGCCTTCCTTCGTGTTCCTGCCTGTGGGCGGGGGCCTGGGCTGGTGGGCCTGGAAGATGGCGCTCAAGCAGGAAGCCGCCCGCAATGCACCCAAGCCGGTCGACAAGCCCGCATCCGAAGTGGCCAACCCCAACGGCGAAGCCACCTGGGAAGACTTGCAGCCGGTCGACACCCTGGGCCTGGAGGTGGGTTACCGCCTGATCCAGCTGGTGGACAAGGAGCGTGGCGGCGACCTGCTGACCCGCATCAAGGGCGTTCGCCGCAAGTTCGCGCAAGAGGTCGGCTTCCTGCCGCCATCTGTGCACATCAAGGACAACCTGGAGCTCAAGCCCAGCTTCTACCGCATCACCCTGCGTGGCGCCGTGGTGGGCGAGGGCGAGGTTTTCCCCAATATGTTGATGGCCATCAACCCCGGCCATGTGGTCAACCCGATCGCCGGTACCGCGGCCGTGGACCCCGCGTTTGGCCTGCCCGCCGTGTGGGTGGAAGAACGCCAGCGTGATGCCGCGCAAATGGCCGGCTACACGGTCGTTGATCCCTCGACCGTGGTGGCCACCCATCTTTCACACTTGATGCAACTCCATGCAGCCAAGTTGCTGGGTCGAGTCGAAACCCAACAACTGGTCGAGCACGTGACAAAACTGGCCCCCAAACTCATCGAAGACGTGGTTCCCAAGATGGTCGGCATCTCTACCCTGCAGAAAGTGCTGCAGCTCCTGCTCGAAGAAGGTGTGCACATCCGCGACATGCGCTCCATCATCGAAACCATCGCCGAGCACGCTGCTTCCAGCCCCAATGGGGTGAACGACCCGGCCGAGCTGGCCCGCCGCATCCGCATCGGCCTGGCCCCCGCCATCGTGCAGCAGATCTACGGCCCGGTGCGCGAGCTCGACGTGATCGCCATCGACCCGGATCTGGAACGCCTGCTCACGCAAGCCCTGACATCGCCCAGCGGCCCCATGCTCGACCCGGGCGTGGCCGACCACCTGACCCGCCAGGCCTCCGAGGCCACGCAGCGTCAGGAAAACATGGGCCACCCGGCCTGCCTGCTGGTGCCGGACGTGATCCGCCCCTCGGTGGCACGCCTGCTCAAACGCGCCGCACCCCGTCTCAAGGTGCTGGGTCACAGCGAGATTCCTGAGACACATTCGATTCGCATCGGTACCCTGATCGGAGGCCACGCATGAACGTCAAACGCTTTACTGGACGGAACAGCCGCGAGGCCATGCAAAAGGTCAAGGCGGCATTCGGCAACGATGCCGTGGTGCTGTCGACCAAGCCGGCCACTGAAGGTGGCATCGAGATCCTGGCCATGGCCGCAGACAGCGTGCCTGCCATGGACCACTATGCGGTCGAGCGCGATGCGCCCGAACTCGCCCCGCGTGAACCCCGTTCTGCGCCACGTGCCGAGCCCCGTACCGACATGCGCGCTGAACCAGGCGACGAGGCCGCCAACGCGCAGCCCCGCAAGGCCATGGCCAAGCAAGCCAAGGAGACCATGGCCAACCTGGCCAGCACGGTGCAGGACGATGTCAAGCAACTGGCCATGAGCACCTTGTCCTTCCAGGACTATGTGCGTGAGCGCATGCTAAAGCGTCGTCAGGCGGCCATGCAAGCGCGCACCGAGCCGGCCATGGCCCTGCCGCCCGAAGAGCAATTGAACCAGCGCTTTGCCCAGCCCAAGCCGCAACGCCCCGCCGTGTCCACCTCGGTGGACCTGACCGGTGAGGCCATGCGTGGCCGCTCCGTGCCGGTGGCCGATGAAGCAGAGCAGTGGGAGCCGCCCGTTCGCCAGGCCCCCGTGGCCCAGCCGCGCCAGCCTGCCCCCCAGGCTCGCCCTCAAGCCGCACAACAGCCCACGCCTGCCGCCCAGGTGGTGCCGCTGCGCAGCGAGCATGCTGACCTGACCATGGACAAGGTCAGCCCCGCTCGTGATGCCGTGCGTGTGGCCCAACCTGATGCCGCCACCCTGGCTGCCTTGAAGGCCGCACAGGATGCCAACGCCTCCATGCTGGGTGAGCTGCGCGCCATGCGCGAGATGATGAAGGAGCGCTTCGAGACGATGGCCTTCATCGAGAAGCTGGGCCGCACACCGGCTCAAGCCCAACTGGCGCAGCGCCTGCTGGACGCTGGCTTCTCGGCGGTGCTGGTGCGCAAGATGCTCGACGCCATGCCCGCCGAAGTCACCAATGGCTCGCACGATGAAGTGCAGTGGGCCACCCAGGTGCTGCAGCGCAATGTGAACACCGCCGACCATGAGTTGCCCATCGAGGACCAGGGCGGTGTGTTCGCCCTGATCGGCTCTACCGGCGTGGGCAAGACCACGTCGACTGCCAAGCTGGCCGCCACCTTTGCCGCCAAGCACGGCGCCTCCAACCTGGGCCTGATCACGCTGGACGCCTACCGCGTGGGCGCCCACGAGCAGCTGCGCGCCTATGGCCGCATCCTGGGTGTGCCCGTGCACATGGCCCACGACCGCGCCGCGCTGGAAGACCTGCTGGAGCTCTTGTCCGGCAAGAAGCTGATCCTGATCGACACGGCTGGCATGGCCCAGCGCGATGGCCGCACCAAGGAGCTGCTCGACATGCTGGCGCATCCCAGCATCCGAAAACTGCTGGTGATCAACACCGCAGCACAGTGTGACTCCATTGAGGATGTGATGCATTCGTATCACGCCGAAACCTGTGCGGGCGTGATCCTGTCCAAGCTGGACGAGGCCGTGAAGCTGGGTCCGGCACTGGATGCGTTAATTCGTCACAAATTGAAAGTTCTGGGTGTAGCTAATGGCCAACGGGTGCCCGAAGATTGGCATCGACTGTCTTCCCAAGCCCTGGTGCACCGCGCTTTGAGAGCCAGCCTGAACCCCGCGTACAGGCTCGATCCCAACGAGGTGAGCCTGGTGTTCTCCGGGCCGGTCGCCGCCGATCCTCTGTCCGCCTCGCGTCACGTTTGATTGCAGCTTGTCACCAACGTCAACCCAGAAGACAGCCACCACATGAGCCGTTACGACAGCCATCAGGTCAGCGCAAGCAGTGCCCGCGCCCACCATCCGGTGGACCAGGCTCAGGGGATGCGGCAGATGTTCGCGTCTCGGGTGCTGCGCTTCGTCCCGGTTGTGGCCAACGCGAGCACGGCCTGCGGAGGTCTGGTGCTTGAACGACTGTGTGCGGCTTATGCCAGCTTCAATCTGAAGGTGCTGGTGGTGGACGCCAGCGACCAGGCCCGCCCACCCGGTGAGTTGGCCGAGTTCGACCTGGCCGAGGGCATCGAGGTGCTGTCCGAGCAGATCAGCTACATGCCCGCCAAGGGGCTGCCACTGCGTTACACCGCCCGCAGCCAGCAGGCGCAGCCCGTGGCCGAGCGCCTGGCCCGATGTGCCGATGACTTCCTGGGCGTGGCCCAGCGTGACTGGCAGTTGCTGGACCCCCGCGAGCCGGCCACCGCCGACCCGCATCCCAGGTTCATGGAAATGGCAGCCGGCTTGCTGCGAACGGCGTTGCCGCTCGCTCTGAGCGACACGGCTTTTGATCACCTGATGTCGCCGGGGGCAGCATTGCCTTCAAGCGCCGCCCCCGTACTCAATTGATTGATGTTCATGGAGCAGAGCATGTACACCGCCAAAGGCCGACTTGAGATCGACGCGATGCTGCGCCAATACAGTCCTCTTGTGCGTCGCCTGGCGCACCAGATGATCGCCAAACTGCCTGCGAACGTGGAGATCGATGACCTGATCCAGGTCGGCATGATTGGCCTGACCGATGCCCTCACACGTTTCGACGCAGGGCAGGGCGTTCAGTTCGAGACCTTTGCCACCCAACGTATTCGCGGCGCCATGCTCGACGAGTTGCGTGGCGCAGACTGGCTCAGCCGCGGCACGCGCAAACAGCAACGTGACATCGAATCTGCCGTGCACAAGCTGGAACAACGCCTGGGCCGTGCGCCGCAGGAAAGCGAAATCGCCAAGGAAATGGGGATGTCGCTGGCCGACTACCAGGAGATGCTCGGCAAGGTGCGTGGCACCCAGCTCATCTACCTCGAAGACATGAGCGGCGAGGATGGCGACAACGACTACCTCGACCGCCACGTGACCGACGAGGGCAATGACCCCTTGAGCCTGCTGCAGGACCACCGCATGCGCCACGCGCTGGTGGAGGCCATCAAGAACCTGCCCGAACGCGAACAGTACGTGATGAGCATGTACTACGAGCAGGACATGAATCTGAAGGAAATCGCAGCCGTGCTCGGTGTGACCGAGTCACGTGTCTGCCAGCTGCACAGCCAGTCCATTGCCCGACTGCGTGTCAAGCTGCGGGAGTGGTGAGTGCATTGATTTTGGGGGGCAATCATGCTGACGATGTTCCGCCGCAAACAAGCGGCACCCGAGCCTGTCGAGCCGGCTACCGAGCCGACGACCAATGTGGACGTGCAGCTGCTGGCCGAGAAGCTGGAACGTGACACCAGCGGCTTGGGCTGTGAGGCGGCCCAACTGCGTGGCACGCTGGAAGACACCACGGCGGTGGCCAACCACCAGACCGAAACCCTAGCCAGCCTGGTCGCCAAGCTGCAGGACATCGTCCGCTCGCAAGACCTGATCCACGAAGAGACGGTGGGTGGCATGGCCTCCATGCAACTGGCGCGAGAAAGCGTGGCCCATGTGGGCCGTGAAGTCAGTGGTGTGGTCGAGACCCTGCACCAGGTCTCGGATGCGGCGCAACAGATCGCCCAGGTGGCCTTGCAGACCCGGCTGGTGGCTTTCAACGCCTCGGTCGAAGCCAAGCGTGCCGGTGAAGCCGGCGCGGGCTTCTCGGTGGTCGCCGATGCCGTCAAGGATCTGTCCACTCAGGTTGAATCCATTTCCAAGGCGATCCAGAGCACCATCAACAAGCTGGACCAGCGCATCCAGTCGCTGGCCAGTGATCTCACCGACACCAGCACGCACACCACCGACAAAAATCGGCCTGCCACCTTCCATGAAGCCTTGCATGGCGTGGAGGAGGGGGTTCAGCGCATCAGCGCCGCAGCAGACGCCAGCCGCCAGATCACCCAAGGCGTGAACGAGCAGATCAGCCAGATGGAGGGCGAGGTCAGCAAGGCCCGCAAGGAATTGGCTTGCGCGTTCAAGCGCAGCGATGCCGTACTGACCGTGTCGGAGCGCCTGATGGAGGTGATTGCCGCCTCGGGCGTGGAGACCGCAGACACCCCTTACATCGAGCTGGTCAAGCAGGTGGCTGTGCAGATATCGGATGTGCTCAATGGGGCCGTGTCTTCGCGGCGTATCACGCTGGAACACCTGTTTGACGAGAACTACCAGCCCATGCCCGGCACGCAGCCGCAACAACACGCGACCAGGTTCAATGCCCTGACCGATGAGTTGCTGACACCGATCCAGGAGGCGGCCATCCGTGCCCTGCCTGAAGTGGTGTTTTGCATCGCGGCCGACCGCAACGGCTACATCTCGACGCACAACCAGATCTACTGCAACCCACAGCGCCCTGGCGATGTGGTCTGGAACACGGCTAACTCACGCTGGCGGCGTATCTTCAACGACCGCACTGGCCTGGCCTCGGCGCGCAATACCCGTCCTTTTCTGCTTCAAACCTATCGCCGCGACATGGGTGGCGGCAAGTTTGTGCTGCTCAAGGAAGTGGCTGCACCCATTACGGTGGCCGGGCGCCACTGGGGCGGTTTGAGGCTGGCTTACCGCTTCTAGCAGCAGAACAAAAGATACCCGTTTGAGCATCAAGGTTTTCTGCTGCCGGACGATAAGGCGGGCAGCAAGAATTTCACATCAGACCCATGCAAGCCACCTTCCACCCACAGGACAGGGGCACCCTGACCGTCATCTTCGCCGTTTTTCTGGGTACCTTGGCCTACGGCGGTATCTATGGCAGCCTCACGATTGCTGCCACCCTGGGCCTGGTCCTGCTGGGCGCAGCCGTGGGCGTAGCCTGGTTGTCAAAGGCTCGCCTGCTGAGCCGAATTGCGTTGCCCATTGTGGGCATGGCCATGGCTGGTTTGATGATCCACGTTGCGCACGGCCATACCGAGGCACACTTTGCGGTCTTTGCTTTTCTGGCTTGCCTGGGCATTTACCGCAGCCCGATTCCCATACTGGCCGGCGCAGCGACCATCGCGGTCCATCACCTCACTTTCAACCAGTTCCAGACCTGGGGCTGGGGGCCCATCTGCTTCACCGAGCCTGGCTTCATGCGGGTGGTCGAGCATGCCCTGTACGTGGTGGCCGAGTCGGTGGTCCTCATCATGATGGCGATGCGGGCGCAGGCCGACTTTGCCGGGGGCGAAGAGGTTGCGATGATCGCCGATCACCTGCAGGCCCGCGACGGGTCGGTGGACCTCACCGCCGCTCACGTGACGGTCCACAGCGATTCGGGGCGCAAGCTGGTCGCTGCTCTTCGCCACATCGAAGCCTCCATCAACCGTGTACGTGACACAGCTCAGGAGGTCAGTCAGGCCAGCCGAGAGATCGAGCACGGCAATGAGGCGCTCAGCGCGCGCACGGAGGAAGCCGCCGCCAGCATTGAGCAGACGGCCGCTTCGGTGGAGGAGATTGCTTCCACCATCCGCGCCAGCATGCAAAACGCCAGGCAGGCCAACACCCTGGCGGGCGAAGCCTCGGGTGTGGCGGCTCAAGGTGGCGACGCCGTGCACCGCGTGGTCGAGACCATGAGCGGCATCCAGCAGTCGAGCCGCAAGATCACCGACATCATTGGCGTGATCGATGGCATTGCGTTCCAGACCAACATCCTGGCCTTGAACGCCGCGGTGGAAGCCGCCCGTGCTGGTGAGCAGGGGCGTGGCTTTGCCGTGGTGGCCGGTGAGGTCCGTACCCTGGCGCGGCGCAGCGCCGAGGCAGCCCGCGAGATCAAACAACTGATCACCAGCAGCGCCGCGTGGACCTGAAGCTGCATCTTGGCCTTGAGCTTCGCGATGACGAAGTGAGCGTATGCGTAGCCCGCAAGCAAGGTGAGCTGGAAGAACAGCATGGCCGCGCTCCAGACCGAGCCTGCCGCTTTCGGTGACATCTCCTCCTTGCGTGATGTCGGCTCGCGCCATGCGCTGACGGCGCCAGCCCGGGCCCTCAGATAGCTTCAATGCGGCTTTGAGAGGGTCCCAGCCATCTACTCCGTCCGTGGGCAAGGGCTGGCCCAGAACGGCTCCACCGCGAATTTCCCTGTCCAGATCGCGGCCGAGTACAGCGCCCGCCGCATGCATGCCTGACAACATCGCTCCTTCGACAGCAGGACCCCAGGCCATGCTGGCGCCGCAGAGATAGAGCCCTTCGATCTCTGTCCGCACGCCGGGCCTGAAAGGCGCGAACTGCGAATGGGTCAGTTCAATGCCATAAGGAGTGCCGTTGGTAGAGCGCGTATAGCGATGATGGGTGATTGGTGTGGCAGCCTCTCGCCACAGAATGTGTTTGTCGATCCCGGGTAGCACGTCGGCTGCACGTTGAATCATGATTTCCGTGAAGGCTTCCTTGACTTCTCGATAGCGCCGGTTTTCGCGATAAGTGTCGTCTCCTGGCTTGGGCCACTCCTTCAAGCCCCAGAAGCTGGGATCCGCGGGGCAGAGCGTCATGACCTCCAGAACAGAGCAGCCCGCAGGTGCCGCTCTGAAGTTGTTTCGGTCTTTGGTGCTGGTGACGCTCACGTATGCCGGTGTGCGCAGGCGACATTGCTCCAACCACGCTTGCGGACTGTAGCCGTGTCGGTTATCAATCAGATCGTGGTAAAGGGTGGTGACATCTTCGGCCGTTGGGATGGAATAGAAGTTGGTGTTGGCCATGTGCCGTGACAGATCAATGTCAACACCCAGGTAGCAGTTGAAGAAGGGTTGAGACATGCGAAAGCCCTCAACGCGCTTGACTGTGCGGCGTCGCAGATGCTGGTGGCCAACCAGTTCCAGATAGGTCTGCTTGATGTCCGCGTTGGATACAACCACAGGTGCGGCCATTTGGCTGCCGTCGTCGAGTTCGACGCCCTGAACGCGCCCGTTTTCGATCAATATCTTTCGAACCGGGGCGTTGGTAAAGATGTCTCCGCCGTTCGCCACGACCACTTCGCCGAGTCGGGCTGACAGCACCTGACCGCCGCCTTGTGGAAACCACGCGCCGTCATGCAAGAAGTTGTGCAGCATGATGGCATGCACGGCCAGTGGTGTACGGTGTGGTGGGCTGGCATACGTGACGTATTGCACCGCCAGTGCTGCCTTGAGCCCCGGGCTCAGCCGGTGTGCATCCAGGAACTTCGTTAACGGAACCAAGGCCCACATGGAGGCTGTTCGGGTCGAGACAACGAACTTGGCCAAGGCACCGAGCGAAGCTGGGGTTCGGCTCCGATCTATGTTGCTGCCTATTTTCTCCAGGACACCGACCACTTTTCTGATTTGCTCCGCTTCCTGAGGAAAGGTCGCGATCAGGTTCTGTTGGTACTGCGCCCAGCCTTTTGGCACCTTGAGTTGGCGATCCGGAAAGACGATGGTGTCAAATCCATCGGGATCCAGCGGCAGAAACGTTACCTTGTCCTTGTCCAGGCCGACGCCACGAAGCATGCTCGGCACCAGGCCGTGTGGCCCGCAGTCGCCAAGGTAGTGGACGCCTACATCAAACTCCCATTGGTTTTGCCGTCGGAAAACATGGGTGCTGCCACCAATCAGCTTGTAGGCCTCGAGTACCAGGGTACGTGTGCCTCCTGCGGCGAGGTAGGCTGCAGCGGTCATGCCGCCAATGCCTGAGCCGATGACGATGGCATCCCATGTGCTGCGGTTGGTGTTCGGTTTGTTGAACATGAGAAATCAGCGTGCGAACCGGTTGCTCGTTTCTTCTCCGTAGATGGCCGCTACAAATGCGGCCAACATCAGATAGGCCCAAGGCAGGCCATACGCCAGACGATAGGCATGGCCCGTGTCAACAAAACGTTGGGCAACGTCCATGTACGTCATCAGTGGCAAGACCAGGTCGAGGCCGGCGATGCCGGTCATCGCTGCCAAGAGGAAGATGCGCCACTCCTTCAGCCAGCCCATTTCATGTCTGAGCAATGCAAATGCGCTCAGCAATGTGAAGCACAGGGTGACGAACCCGCCGAATACGTAGAAGGCGCCGCCATCGACGGTTGTGAAGTTGGGAAGGCCCATCTGCCAACCCCATGACAGAGCGATGACGCCAACAATACCGCCGCTGATCACTGAGATCCATGCTTCGCTGGTTGACATGCGTCCTTCGGGCTTGGACATCATGAAAGAGTTCCACAACAACCGGATGCCAGCCACGATGCCCATCAGATAGGCCACGACGAAAAACCAGCGTGCGCTGTTCGACCCAAAAATCACGCGCTCATAAAGATGTACGACGCCGGTCGGAACCAGGCTCAGTGCATCTTTGGATGCGTTCCTGAATGCTGTTTCAGCGAGGAATGTGCTGGCGACTTGATAGCCAGCCAAAGCCAGCAGCACCATGCCAGCCGCCACCACCACCTTGCCCCATATCGGGGACGGCGTCAGGCGCGTCGCAGCCACCCTGGCTTGCGGGCGTTTGCCTTGCAGCCATCGGTTGATTGTGAAAACGCCGTACCCAGCGAGCAGACACAGCGGGATAAGGGTGTCGGAAACCGCAAAGTTGCCCTCTATCTGCCGAAGGCTCGGTGACAGCATGCCAAAACCAACCCAGCCCATTCTTTGGAGCGGGGCCGTCAACAGCATGGCGTAACTCAAGGCCATCCACCCCTGGTGTTGAGCGAATTGCTTGCGCCACGCCGCCAACATGGCCATCCACAGCGAGCCGCTCACCCCCAGAGCCAGACTCCACAGACCCACACAGAATGTCAGTTGATCGTAGATCTTGTCGACAGGGGTGCGCAGCAGATAGATCATGGATGCCAGCATTGCGAGCTGCGCCGTGCCGACATAAAACAAGCCCATGGCCCGGTGAAGCTTGGGATACCGCCTGCGCAGGCTGGGCCAGAACTGGAGGGCGCCCACTAACATGCAGGCACCTCCCAGAACATTGTGGAACGACAGTGTCACGCCATTGAATTTGGGCATGGCCGCATACTCGACAAACTGCTCATTGATCCCACTTTTCCCATAGGCGTAGGTGGCCGAGCTCGTCTTGCCGATCAGATAAAGGACGGGGCCCGACACGCTCAGGACCTCCTCGTGGTCGACGGGGCGACCTGCGTCTGCGTCCCTCATCATCGCCATGCGTTTGGCAGCGACGCTGGCGTCGCCCGCCGACTTGAAATTGACGATACCCGTATCGATAGCCAGCAAGCCATAAGTCAGCATCATCAGACTCAGAGTCAATGCGATCGCCCTGAGTGCCCACTTCCGTAGTGGGTTGCCCCCTCCATTTGTCGCGAGCTCGGATGGCTGCAACGCAGATGGTGGCGATGCCTGCTCGCCGTCATGTGTCAACGATTTCATGATGTCGTCCTCTAGGTCTGGATGTCTGCAGCAAGTGATGGCCTGGATGCCCTCGATGGTTCAGGCCAAGGCCTCGGGCGAGTGCGCGCGAGGCAGCCCCGGATAGTCGGTGTAGCCCGATGCGCCGCCACAGTAGAAGGTGCCGCGATGCCACGGAGCCAGTTCCTGGTCCGCGCGGATCCTGTCCACCAAATCGGGATTGGCGATGAACAGTCGCCCGAATGCGATGGCATCTGCCTGCCCTCGGGAAATGGCACGCTCAGCCGACTTCGGGTCGTAGCCTCCCGCGGCAATCAACACGCCTGGCCAGTCGGAACGAAACAGCTCGCTTGCCGACGGGATGCCTTCACTCGCTGAGTCTGTCAATGGCGACATGCTCGCGCGCGGTTCAATCAGGTGAAGGTAGGCCAGTTTGTGTTCTGACAGAGCACGGATGGCATAGCGGTAAGTGATGAGTGGGGCGTCTTCCTCGCGCTGGCCAAACCCGAAAGGCGAGAGGCGAACGCCCACACGATCAGCCCCTGCTGCATCGATCAGTGCCTGTGTCAGCTCGCTCAGCAGCCGAATGCGGTTGGGCAGCGAACCGCCGTACTGATCTGTTCGTTGATTCGCGCTGGACAACAGAAACTGTTCAACCAGATAGCCATTGGCGGCGTGCAGTTCAACGCCATCAAAGCCAGCCTCCAGTGCATGCGTCGCAGCCTCTCGATAAACGTCGGCAAGCGCCATGACCTCGTGCGTTTCGAGCGATCGAGGTGTCTCTAGCGGGACTTGCGTCCAGTCTGCGCTGAAGTGCAGGCCCGGTGCGGCAATGGCCGAGGGGGCAACGGGCAGCTGTCCCATGGGCTGAAAGCTGGAGTGGGAAAGTCGACCCACATGCCAGAGCTGCAACACGATCTTGCCTCCGCGCGCATGTACCGCATCCGTCACTTCGCGCCAGCCATTCACTTGCGCCTCTGAGTGAATGCCCGGCGTCGCCGGGTAGCCTTGGCCGGATGGACACACCTGTGTGGCCTCGGCAATGATCAGGCCGCCCGCCGACGCACGCTGTGCGTAGTACTCGGCATTCAGCGTGTGGGGCACGTTGCCTGGTAGCTTTGCACGCATCCGCGTCAGGGGCGGCATCACGATTCGGTGTTGTAGCGACAGGGCGCCAATCTCAATGGGGCTGAACAGCATGCGACTCCTCACAGCACTATCGGTTTAATTTCGAAACCGTTGAACTGTAGCTTCAAAGGTTTAAAATTGCAACCTACTATCAGCAGGAGTAGCGATGAAGGGCCGCAAAGTGGATCTCGCAAGCGCGAATTGCGGTGTGGCGCGCGCATTGCAAGTCGTTGGAGATTGGTGGTCGTTGCTCATCGTGCGCGAGGCATTCCTGGGTGAGCAACGATTTGGGCAGTTTCAAAAGAAGTTGGGGTTGGCCAAGAACATCCTGTCCCTGCGACTGAAAAAGCTCGTCGAGGAGGGCATCCTGGAGGTCGACGACGGCCCGGCGCCTCCGCGCACTCGTCGGTACCTGCTCACGCATAAAGGCGCGCAGTTGCACGTGGTTCTGGTTGCGCTGTGGCAATGGGGAGAGGCTTATGGCGGGGACAGCGCACTGCCTCCCTTGTCAAACAGATTGTTTGACAGGCAAACGGGTTTGCCTCTGCGTCCTCTGGAAGTACAGGCCGAAAATGGGCGCATTCTGCAGCCGAGTGACCTGACCCTGGTGGCTGATGGCGCTGAACGTCCTGGCCAGGCGCCCTGTGTCACTACTGAGGGCGTAACGGGGGAGTCACTGGCTTGATGCCAGTGCTTGTGGGTTCGGTAGCCCTGGCTTCACATTGGCCTTGAGCCAATGCGGCCCAGCAAAAGGTACCCCATGAGCACCTTCTGCACATGCAGTCTGTTTTGGCTTCGCCGGAACCGCTTGCGGGCCTGGTTCACATTGGCCTTCAGCCAATGCGCCCCAGCAAAAGGTACTCCATGAGTACCTTTTGCACGTGCAAGCGATTTTGGCTGCGCCGAAACAGTCTGCTGCCCCTGGCGGGGCACCGTCTCGGCCTTTAGCCGATCCGGCCTAACAGAAGGTACTCCATGAGTACCTTCTGTACGTGCAGCCTGTTTTCTGCCTCGTCCCAGACGACGGATTGCGGGCCGTCGATGACCTCGGCTTCGACCTCTTCGCCGCGGTGGGCTGGCAGGCAGTGCATGAACAAGGCGTCCGGTGCGGCCACGGCCATCATGTCGGCGTCCACGCACCAGTCGGCAAAGGCCTTCTTGCGCTCTTCGTTCTCGGCCTCGAAGCCCATGCTCGTCCACACATCGGTGGTGACCAGGTGCGCGCCACGGCAGGCGTCCATCGGGTCCTTGAAGACCTTGTAGCAGTCGGTGTTGCCGATGCCGGCCACGGCCGGGTCGA
>JACPOH010000018.1 GCA_016185075.1 Aquabacterium sp.
ACGTACTCGGGTACCTGGGCGTCGGCCACCAGCGATTCGCCGGCCATCTTCAGCGCGGCCATGTCACGGGTACGCAAGGCGATCAAGGCTTTGATGCGCGAGGCGATCGTGCGGTTGAAGGGGCGGCCTTCGCTGTTGGCCTCCATCTCGCAACGCAGCGCGATGCGGGCCGCCGCGTTCACGTTGTCCTGCTCGTAGATCAAGGACACCGCTTCCTTGACGCGGTCGCTGTCGCACACGCCTTCGCCTGTGGCGAACGCTTGCACATGGCGCGATGCGGTCGGCATGGCGCTCGGCTCCTTGACGGCGGCCGCCAGGGCCTGGCCTGCGCCGGCGACAGCCAGCAACACCAGCACGGTGCCCTTGAGGAGGGCAGATGAAGCTTGCAACATGGCGCCTCCTGAGAGTGCTTTCACGTTGAGCGGGATATCGGCAGAACCGACGTACTCTTTAACGGGCGGCATGCAAGGGCAATGCCAAGGTGGCGTTTTGCTTTCTAATCGGGGCAGAGAACAACATGGGTTCAGCCGTGCCGCCAGACGATTCCATCCAGCAACTTGCCCAGCGCCTGCAACACTTCGCCGATGCCCGCGACTGGGGCCAGTTCCACTCGCCCAAGAACCTGGCCTCGGCGCTGATCGTGGAGGCCGGCGAACTGCTGGAGCACTTTCAGTGGATGACCGAGGCCCAGAGCCGCAACCTGGCTGACGAGCAGAAGCAGGCGGTGGCCCACGAGATGGCCGACGTGCTGCTCTACCTCGTCCAGCTGTCTTCGGCGCTCGGCGTGGACCTGATGGCGGCGGCCCGCGAGAAGATGGCCCTCAACGAAAGCCGCTACCCGGTGGACCGGGCCAAGGGCAACAGCCTCAAGTACAAGGACCAGGGCTGAAGGCTGCACCAGGCCCTTGCGCATAATGGCGACCATGACGATGCCTTCATCCAGACCGTGGTCTTTCAAGCTGGCCCTGGGCGGCGCCATCTGGCTGGGGCTGTCCTGGCTGGCCTATGCGCTGTTTCTGGTCAACACGCCGCTCAGCTTGCAAAGCACGCAGGCTGGTGCCATCGCGATGGCCGGCGGCGCGGTGATGGCCAGCTCCGTTCTGGCCTTGTTGGCGATGGGCGTGGGCTTGATCAAGCTGGCCTTGTTGAAGCGGCGTGATGCCTCCTGGGTGATCGCAGCCATCTGGTCGATGGGCTCGCTGTCACTGGCGTTTTCTATCTACATGCTCACCCGGCCACTGCTGGCTTCGGCCATCTGACGCAAGCGAGCGGGCTGGCGACCCATCCCGTGCACGGGCTGTTGGCGCGCGCCTCAGCGGTGCACGAGCTGGCAGGCCTTGGTGTCCGGGTTGCACACACGGACCAGGTCGCTTTTGACGTGCGAGGCAAACAAGCCTTGCGCGATCACGATGCCCGTGATCAGGGCGATGGACAGGCGGACACTCATGCTGCGCTCCTGCTGTGCAAGCGAATGTAAGTAGGGTAGTGAGTGCTGCGGTTTGGCGCTACCGGGTCCTTACCCTGGAATGCAGGGAGCACGAACCCGCAGTACCGGAATCCGTGCACATGTCACGCGCATGTCACGCCCATGTTCGGGGCTCTGGCCGGAGGGGCTTCTGATAGAGTCCGGCGCATCCTGACGCCTGGCGAGCATGGCCTGCACGGCCGCCGGCGTTGCCCGCCTGGCTCACCATGAAAAAGCACAAGCCCACCGTCCCCGCCAGCATGCCGCGCGAAGAAGCGCAGCAGCTGGTCAACCTGTTCAATGCCGGCCGCTACGCAGACGTCGAACTGCGCGCCCGCCTGCTGGTGGACCTCTACCCCACGGCCCCCTTTGCCTGGAAGATCCTGGGCACGGTGCTGCTGGTGCAAGGCAAGGACGGCCTGCAGGCCCTGCAGAAAACGGTCGAGTTGCTGCCGACGGACCCGGAGGCGCACAGCAACCTGGGCAATATGTACAAGGCCCTGGGGCGTTTTGAAGAGGCCGCGGCCAGCCACCAGCGGGCCATCCAGCTCAAGCCGGATCATGCCCTGGCGCATTACAACCTCGGTATCGTCTTGCGCGACCTGGGGCGTTCGGTGGATGCCGTGGCCAGCTTTGCTCAGGCGATTCGGCTCAAGCCCGATTTCACCGATGCGCACTTCAACCTCGGTGTCGCGCTGACCGATCTGGACCGCCTCGAAGAAGCGGCTGCCAGTTACCGACAGGCTTTGGCCCTGCAGCCGAAGTTCCTGGGTGCGCACTGCAACCTGGGCATCGTGCTCAAGGACATGGGGCGTTATGACGAGGCCGTGGCTGCGTTCGAACGCCTGCTGGAACTCAAGCCCGATGATGCCGCCGCGCACAACAACCTGGGTAACCTGCTCAAGGACCTGGGCCGCCTGGACGAGGCCGCCGCGCATTGTCGCGAAGCGATCAAGCTCAAGCCCGATTACAACGAGGCGGCCAGCAACCTGCTGTTCGCGCTCAACTACGTGGCGGGGCAGCAGCCTGAGGTCTTGCTGAACGAAGCCAAGGCGTATGGCGAGCGGGTTGCCAGCCGCGTGAAGCCCTGTACCAGCTGGCCCAACACGCCCGAGGCCGACCGCCCGCTGCGCATCGGCCTGGTCTCCGGCGACCTCAACCAGCACCCGGTGGGCTTCTTCATGGAAGGCGTGTTGAAGGCTCTTTCTACGCAGGAGGGGGCCCGATCCGGTGGCCGCGTCAGCCTGGCGCC
>JACPOH010000034.1:0-780 GCA_016185075.1 Aquabacterium sp.
CCGCGCTGCCAGCCGAACTGGATGCGGATGCGGTGGTCGCGGTCGGTGGTCAGCGGCTCGCCGGCTGCAGCCATGACCACAGCGGTCTGCAGACCAGGCGCGGTGGGTTGGCGCTGCGGCATGGGGACCAGGCGGGCGCTGGCGGGCACGGCCTCGAAGGTGTTGCGGTAAGTGCCCTCTTCCACGTCGGTGCGCTGCACGATCTGCGCGGCCTCGTGGCCCAGGTTGTTGGCCGCTTCATGCGTGATCCGGGTGGCGCAAAAGGCGTTGCCTGCGCCACCACTGCCCACCGCTCCCGAGCCTGGCGCGTAAAGGCTGTGCCCGGTGAGCTCAAAGGTGGCGCCAGGGCGCAACACGCGCACGGCGCTTTGGCCAGATGCGCGCACTTGCTGGAGCTGATGGGCAGCCATCAAGGCTTGGGCGCGCGCATCGGCGGCCTGGCTGCTGGCGGGCTGAGGCGTGCCTACACGGCCATCAGCAAAACGGCGCTCGCCTTGGCCGAGGTAGTGCTCCAACGTGGGTTGCTGGCCCAGGGCGATGTCCGCGGCCGCATTGGCGCTGACGCCCGCCAGCTGGCGTTCGTCCCAGGCGGCCAGGGTCAAGGCGTTGGTGCCCACGTGCTGGCCCATGCTCCACGCCGTGATGGTGTCCTGTGTTTGCCCCAGGCCCAGGCCGGATGCCAGACCCGATGCCACACCCGACAGCCCCGCGGCACCGGCCAAGCTCGTCAACAGCCCACCGCCGTCCGATCCCGCGCGTACATCGGGCTTGCCAAAGCGC